>JALRLN010000014.1:0-18194 GCA_023254445.1 Candidatus Poseidoniaceae archaeon
CGGTAAGTGTGCCGCACGGCGTTGTTGACCGTGCGCTCATCGCTGGTGGAGTCGAATGAGCGGCCATCCTTGACCTGACTCATGTCGATATCTTCGGGTTTTGTCATAGCTTCCTCTAGCGGGTTTTCATGTCGTCAACCGGAGCGCCGCCCGCATCGGCAGGCCCACGGTTAGTAGCGGCCTGCCGTTTGCGCAGGATTTCGGCCGCCCTCTCCAGAGTCTCCCGCTCGCTCTGGTCGGCTGACTGCTGGGCCTGACGGTCCAGCACGCCGATGGTCAATTCACGATCGCTCATGTCTTCGCTCCTGTTCTGCGGGCCAGGCGGATCACCTTGAGCCCTTCCTGCCCGTTGTAGTACCGGTCGTAGGTGTTCGAGCGGTCGTCGACGTCTTCGGAGGAGGAGGTGTACTTGCCTTGGTCGCTGGCTTGGGACGAGCCCCATGAGTTGGTGTGGATGCGCGCGCCAGCGTTGTAGGCTTGGTTCAGAATGTAATTCAGACTGGGAGAGAGGAACTGCCCGGATTGGTCGTTTTCCATGGCTTGGAAGATGAGTTCGGCCTGAGGGGCGATACCGGCGTAGCCGCCACGGCTGCCGTCACCGAGGACGGTGCAGGACACGTGGGTGCCGTGTCCCGAGTGCGCGTCCGCAGTGGACCCGTCTCCGACAACGTCCGTGCTGGACAGGACGCGGCTACCGAAGTCACCGTGGTCCGCGTCCAGGCCGGAATCGGCGACGGCGACGATGATGCCGGACCCGTTCAGGGAGGTGGTGAAGCCGTTGGCGACGGGGGCCACCTCCATGTTGGTACGAGCCACATCGTTGAGCACGGTGTGCACCGGTTCGGGACCGATCCACATCAGGGAGGGCTGCATCGCCAACCCGATCAGGTCGGTGGTGGCCAGCAGGCCACGCCAGCGCCCTGCGTCGAGTTCGCTCGGCCCTTCAAGCACCTCGAAGGCGACCTGCGACACCTCTTGCAGCACGTGAAGTGTGGGGCCGGTCAAGGACACGCCCGTCAACGGGCCTGCATCACCACGCCATCCTTCCAAGCGCACCTCTTCGCCCTGCAAGGCCTCCGCGCCGCCTTCCAGCAGGAGCACGTCGAGGTAGGCGTCGTCGAGCAGCATCGCGACGGGGACCTGATGCACCGCGAGGAGGTCCGAACGACCGTTCAGCACGTCAAAGGCATCCGGTGAGCCTTGGAGAAGCAGCCCAGAGGGCGTCAGCAGTTCCCTCACCTCGATGGTGGCGAGGCCCGAGAGTTCCGAACGAACCTGCGTCATCGGAACCGCTGGGTCCACGAGGACCAGCCTCAGGTCTGGTCGTGGCTGCAGCCAGGCCGCAGGCAACGGACGCGTTGCCTGCCAACCGGCTTCGTCAAAGAGGCCAATTCGGGTGTCCGCGACGGCCGCCCTGCGGTCTGGAACGGTCCGGTCGTCGGCGATGCCGACGAAGTCATGGTAGTCCTCTGCGGAGACGGCGAAGCCCTCGGGCTGGAGGCTGACCTCTTCGTCGACCTCAATGCCGTTGCGCGTCAGCCCCGTCCACGGGCTGCAGACGAGAAGAAGAACGAGGAGCAGGGGGGCCTGCCAGCGCCCGTTCGACATGCGTTCAGGCCTCCGAGCGTCCACTATATCGCTTGGGGTGTGGTGCAGCACCCGCACCTCAGAACGGCCATGTTCGTCGGTCCGTTCGATCGTTGAAGACCTCCGTGGCCCATTCACCAACGTCGTGCTCCCACCGTTCCGTGTGCCGATCACCGGCATAATCCGTCCATGTGAGCGAGACGGAGACCGTGTAATTCGCCCACACCGTCGCTCCGACAACCTGCATCTCAAGGTCATCGCCTGCGACCGCGCTGTGCGCGCCGACCGTCGCCACCCTCGTGTCCATCACGTCAAGTTCCTCGCCCGCCGCATCGAGGAAGCGAACCAGCACCTCCACGTCGGCGACGGCCCTCGACCCGTCGTTTTCAACTTCCACCAGCAAGACATGGCCGCCTTTCTGCATGTACACCGTTTGCACGGTCAGGCCATCGCGCGGCAGCATCCAGTACCAGCCGCTCAACAGCAGGCCAAGCAGAAGCAGCAAACTGACACCAGCCATCGCGACTTTGGTCACGGGGATGTCCTCCCTGAACCGATGCAGGCGTTCTGCGGCTTCCTCGGCCGCTCGAACGAGGTCCTCGTGCGCCACGTCTTCGTCCAAACCCATCTGGTGACGAACGCGATCGATGAGGCGCCCTTTGTCCGGGTCCGGTGTGAACGGAGCGTCGGTCATCCTCACACCACCCATGCGACAAGCGTCGCCACGGCCGTCGTGATCGGTTCAACCACAAGCACGTGCCTCGTTTCCACCGTGCCGCCGGTCAGGCTGCCCACCAGGGAGAGGTCGCTTACCATCCCGTTGACGCCAAGCGAAGAGGCGGAGGGGAGGACGCCCGTGAACTGCGTATCGAGCATGACAGCACGGCCGTCGAGGCTCAACGTACCCACAAAGGGCACGTCGGCAAGGAAGGGTACAGCCTGTCCTGGCTCGACCGCAGCGTTGGCCGAGGCAATCACGCGTCCTGTGGTGATGCCGTCGAGAAGGATCACTGGGTAGGCGCCCCCGATGCGCGTCATGTGGACCGTCGCTCCTTTCAGGTCTTCACCGACGACTTCCAAGGAACTCAAGGTCACGCCCGGTGCGGACGGCACGTCCGCGACGCGGATGTAGACACGCTCGACGCCGGAGCCGCTTGAGGCGATTTCCAGCCCATGGTCGTCCGTGGGCGCCAAGCGGAAGGTCGAGGGGAGGTTCTCCGCCAGCATCGTCACGTCGCCTTTGCTGTCCACGGCGCGTCCTGAGGCCTGCACGAAGAGATCGAGGTCCTCGCCGTTGGAGGTGTAGTCCATGGTGAACAACCCTTGGAAGGACGTTTCTGCTCGAATGTCAAAGTCGGTGCTGGGGTCGGTGCTTAGGTGGAGTTCGCCCGGGAGGTCCCGCATGAACACGGTCGCTGGCCACCAACGGCCCTCGATGAAACGGTGCTGTTGGATCATGAGCGCCTCCGCGGAGCGCCCCTCCGTTTGATGCTCCTCCGGAACGGTCAGGTCAAGGCGAAGCACGTCACCAATGGTCGCCGCGACGTCCGTGCTCCGTGGGACATCGAAAATCAGGGCTTCTGCTCGAGTGAGCGTCGTGTGGTCCACAAACACAACGTGAGCCGAGTCGAGCCGCACGCCAACGTCGTAATGCATGTCAAGGGTCAAACGAGGGACGGTGAGGTTGCGTTCCTGGTAAAACAGCATGTTGACGACGACGTCGTTGGGCCGCGAGGTGTCCAAGCCGGTCAAGCGAAGGTCCACGTCTTGGCCGCTCAATCCCTTCACCACGAACGACATGTCGTTGTAGGCTGGGAGCCACGAGCCAAGGGCGATGTCGACCTCGTAGGTCGGGCGACCGTCGATGAGCCTGAAGTCGTAGTCCACTTCGATGGCGCCTGCAGGCAATTGAGGCAGCCATGACCGCATGTGCCACGCCCGTCGCTGCACCAGGTCCACCCCGTTCTCGCTCCAGTTGTCAAGGTCGTAAGCGAGCACCTCATCGTCACCAAGGCGGCCGTCGCGCAGCACCTCCATCACCTCGGAAGCGAAGGAGACGTTCGCCGTCTCCAGCACCAAGGTGCCCTCCTCAACTTCGGACGCGGTGAGCACACCGTCCTCGAGGATGCGCTCGAGGGTGAGCCGCCCGGACAAGGTCAGGCGGGTCAGCACGCTCAAGTTCGTCTCGAGCACGAGCCGTTCGTCCGCGTCCATGGCCAGTCCATGCACCCACGCCGGGGTGCTGGAGGTCGTTCCCTTCCGAACGTCAGCGGTCAGGTCGAACGGTTCCCCTGTGACGAGGTCCATGCCAATCGCCATGTCGCGTTCGTCACCGACCACGCCTCCGAGGTCACGGGTGATGGCATGCACCAGGTCGTTCGCCAAGCGCCCGAGCGTCACGAGGTCGCCAAGGAAGAAAGAGAGCCCTTCCACGCCTGCCTCGGATCCAAAGTCGGGCAGGTCGAGCCCGAGGCCGTCCTCGTCCTCCGGCACGGCCAGTTCGATGTTGGCCGGGAGAGGGTCGACGACCAAGCGACCGTTCAGCCCAAGCATGGGGTCGTCGTAGACCGTGCTGTCCTCGAGAAGGACACGGAAGGGAGCGGACGACGTGCGCTGCATCTCCAGCCGGCTGTTCCCCTCGGGGCCAAGCGCTCCCGGGTCCAAGGGGAGCAGTCGCCGCATTCGGGTGACGTCCGACAGGCGCATGGACAGGCTCGTCCCGTCCTCGCCGACCATGAAGCGAAGGTGGTCCCCGTCCATCGTCATCGGGACGCTGGCGTTGCTGGCCTGAATCTCGACGCTCTGGAGGGCCGCGCTTGAGACGTACCCAATCTCGTTGCCAATGACCAGTTCGAAGTCCGACGGAATGCCGACCAAACGCAGCGCGTTTCGTTGCGTCCCGTCCTGCCCACCGTAGGTGATGGTGCCGATGGGGGCGCTGGCCTCGTACGCAATGCGGTCGGGTTGCTGTACCAGACGCAGCGTGTCCGGCCGGTTCGACACCTTCGCGGCCTGCGTTTGCGCCGTCTCAAGGTCGCCGGAGGTATGCAACACGTGGCCCACGACGAGCGATTCTGTGCTTGACCCGTCCAACTGCAAGACCCTGGTGCCGTCGTTCGGATCGAAGGTCTGCGTCACCGAGCTCACGCCGCTGATTCGAGCGCTCATCGCGATGGGCACCAAGGGGTCCACGGGCCCGGTGCGCCCGGTGACCTGAGCAAGGGCGGTGTCGTCGGAGAGCAGCAGGTGGTCCTGGTCGGGCAACCACGGCTGGTCGCTTGAGGCCAGCGCGAAAGTCAGCCGGCCCACTTCGGCCGTCAGCCGTTGCGTGCCGTCCTGCCAACCGGCAGCGACTTGGGTGTAGCACGCCACCGTGACCGAACCTCCGGTGCTTCCTGCGGTCCCGACCACGGCAGCAGGGAGGCTGTTGACGATCGTGCCCACGTCGAGGATGATTTCCATCAAGGCGATCAGAGCGTTGTCCAACATCTGGCTCACGACGTTGAGGCTCGACGTGTCCGGACGAATACGGTCAACCCCGCTGGAACCAACCTCGAATGTTCCGTGCACGAGCACGACCGGAGGCAGGTCCTCGATGGTCAGCGTCATGGAGGACGAATCGCTGGCCCAGCCCCCGCGTTTGAAACTGGAATCGTACTGCAGCAAGGGGATGCCCTCCACGGCCGCCACGGCGATGAGGGTGTTCGGGGGTGTCGCGGGATTGACCGGCAGCGTTGGATCGTTTTCGTTCGCGGTCGCGTCACCTGAGAAATTCTTGATGCCGATGAACATGGAGAGCCGTTCTGGCATGTCCCCTGGTAGGTTGACGCTGCCCGGCTTTTCGCCGATCATGGTGAACAGGGCCTCAATTTCCTCATCGGGGAGCGTCCCCGATGGAAGGCCCCGGATCCAGATGCGCGCATCCGAAACGTTGCCAAAGCCGCCAGCGCCGTCGGTGATGGCGCTTCGGTCCTCGAAGTAGTGCACCCAGACGTCGGCATCGCGGTCGGTGAAGACCTCCACCGTGTCGAAACTGTTGTCGCCAAGGTTGTCGTTCCGCAGCGTCAGGTCAATTTCGGACGGGAGGCGACGACCGTCGCCTTCTGGGTGGAAGCCCGTGTCGAGGTAGGCGAGTTCGAGCACGTCCGGCACCCCCCCATCGCCTTGCGGCGGAGCGAAATGCACGAAGCCAACGCCGACGCCAAAGCCGCATCGATCGGCGTGGCTATCGACCCGAGGTTGCGACGCAGGGTCGTACCATTCCTCGTCCGAGCACTCCGTTTGAAGCGAACCTCCGTCCGCGTCGGGGTTCTGGATGGTGATGGCGTACGGGGCGGAAATCGACGTCAGGGTGAAGGTGCCATCGGGCAACCCTCCGAGCACAAGGCCGGTGAGCAGGCTGGTGATGTCGGTGAAGGCTCCAGCGATGTCGAAGGTCATGCGCTGGAGGCCGACGCCAACCCTGAATTCGTTCGGCGGTTGGGTGAAGCGCGTGTCGATGACGATGGAATACGCAGACGAATCTTGCAAGGCCGCGTCGAACGCGAAGCCCTTCATCAGGCTGACTTCCAAGGTCGCCATGTCGTCCCACAGCGGCGCGTTCGCGTCGATTTGATGGACGCGCCATTGGAAGATTGGACGGAGCCACAATTCGGTTGGAACAGGCACGAGGCCGTCGGAGAGTTCGATGTCCCATCCCTGCCCGCGCTCAACGAGCCCCTGAATGGTCAATTCCACGACGACGTCGGGGTCCTCGTCGCCGTCGATGTCGATTTGGTTGTCAAAGAGGCTGAGGGCCCCACCAACGATGAGGTCGCCCGTGAAGGTGCCCGACGTCCATGACTCGTACGAGGGGCCGCCGTTTTTCGTCGTGAAGTTGAGGTAGATGGCGTACGTGTTCAGACCAAACGCCAACGGATCGGTCAACTGCCAGTTTTCCAGCGAAAACAAGGTCTGGAAGAGGTTGTCGGGCAGGCCCGCGCCGCTGTGGTTTTCCGCATCCAAGAGGTACTCGTATGCCCGTGGATGGTCAGCGTCCATTGGTGAAGCGTCGCGCCGCTGCACGCCGTCGAGGAAGGTGCCGGCCTCGGTGATGGCGTCCCCTGCTCCAACCGGCCTCGCTGCGGCGTTCACCGTCGCGAGCACCGAGGCTGCTTCAGCCTCCGCCAAAAGGTCCGAACTTGACGCGCTGCGTTCGGCCAGCAGGTCGTCCATGGCGTCGAGGATGCCAAAGTCGTCGGCCACGACTTCAGCCGTCGTCACCGGCTGCACCACAGGAAGAAGGAACAGGAGCAGCAGCAACACCGCAGCAGGCCTTCGCCCTCCGGGCGTCGGGGCGACGCCACGATGCAGGAGGCGTGGTGCGGACGTCTCCATGCCCTCAGTCGGTCCGTGGTGCTTTGTGAATCCATCCCTGACGCGAGCCTGCAACGACCGTTCATGCCACGGGTGGGCGGCGAACCGTGACGTGGCTTGCGCAGGACGGGCACGCGGCGCGCGCGGCTTGAAGACCGTCCGGAAGGCGGGCGATGAACCGCTGGTCGCACGACGGGCACGTGGCCGGAACCTCGACGTGGTGCTGTGGTGCAGGTTCAGGCACCGCCGGTGCGGGCGTTTGCGTGCCAGACGGGGCGGTGTTCAGCATCGATGCGAAGCCGGCCGGCAGCGAGAGCCGTCCGCCTGCCGCCACCCCTTCCGACGAAGCCGCCGGCGCCTCAGCCATCCCTGACGTGGCCTCTTCCACGGGGTCACGGGGCTGAGGTTGGGAAGCGTCGGACGTTGCCGTTGGCTGTTCATCGGCGTCCATCAGGGACGCCAGGGCGTCCTCCCCGGTGCGCGTGGCCGACACCGCAGCATCCCCGTCGAACAACGCAAGCGAAGCATCGTCCATCGCTGCCCGAGCACCAGCAGGTGGGGCCGCTGCGAACGTCATCGGCGCGGCGTAAGGGTCACGGGGTGCAGCCGAGGTCGCGCTCGCGCCGTAGATGCTCGCCATTTCGGCCGCCTTGGCTGCCTCAGCACGTTCCTCGGCCGTGGGTTCTGGTTCGATGGCAGGTTGCGGTTCATCCCCGGAGCGCCTGCGAAGCAGGACCACCGTTGCACCACCACCCGCCAAGAGCAGCACGACGAGGAACCCCAGCCAGGCCCCTCCACGCTGATCGGCGGACGGAGCCGTCACCTCGACGCTCCATACCACCCGGTCCCGGTTCCCGGAGGGGTCCTCCACGGTGATGACCACCGTCTGCTCCCCGACCTCGCTGAAGGAAAGCGCCACCTGAGGCCCTTCAGCATCGGCATCGTCGTCCTTGACACCGTTGCCGTCCGTGTCCACCAACGGTGCGAGATCCCAATGGACGACGAGGTCGTCGATGGCATCGACGTCGTCCTCCACGACCACGCTGACCACCACCTGCGCGCCGGCCTCCACCGTCGAAGGCAGCGTGGCCACGGAACCGGCCGTGATGGAGGGAGGGGACGCATCGGTGACCACCACGCGTCGTTCGAGCACGTCCGCACCCCCGGAAGGGTCGGTGACGGTCAAGCGGACGGTGTGCTCGCCCGGGCTTGACCACGACGACACAAGCGTCGTGTTTTGTGCGGCAGCGCTGCCGTCGATGGACCATGAACAGGCCTCGATGCGGTGATCGTCGGAGGATGGGGCGCACGAGAGGCGCAGCACCTCATCAATGCCGATTCGGTACCCGTCCGTGATCGGTTGTTCAGCCCCCAACGAAGCGACCGCAGCAACCGGTGCCACCACGTCGCTGACCTCGATGGAGTGGGTCGTGCTGGCCGTACGGCCGTCCACGTCCCGAACCTGCAAGGTCACGGTCTTCGTGCCGGGCGTGGACCACATCGACGTCGTGCTCGCCTCATCGCCCCACGTGCTGCCCGTCAGGGCCGTGCCCTCACCGTCCACACCCCCGTCGAGGTCCCACGACCACGCTTCGAGGCGCATCAGGCGGTCTGGAGTGGCGCCAGCATCGAGCGTGAGACCGACACCAAGCGTGGTGGACCCGTTGGCGCTGTCGGTGACCACAGGTGCCAACGGTGGGTCGAGCGTGAGGCGGACGGTGGCCCGCACGTCCTCGCCCGCCGCACCACCCTCGGTGCGGTTCGTGGCGTCAAAGAGCAGGTGCATCGGCGTGCCTTCGAGCGAGGCGGGAAGCACCCAACTCAAGGTCGCGTCGCCGTCGACGTCGAGCATCGAGCGGCCTGCAGGCGGGCTCATCGTGGCACCGCCTTCCCACGCCGCTCGTTCGTCGTCGTTGAGCAGGAGCAGGTCGCCCGCCCCGTCGACCGGCCAAGCCTCGAGCAGGAGCGACGTGCCGGCATCGAGCGACAAACCTCCTTGCGGGGTCAGCCAGGTCGAGGCGTTGGCCTCCACCCCGTACAGGTCGTGCACGACGGTCAAGGCCCCCTCATCGATGGGGTTCACGAGCAGGCTTACGGTGGACCGTGCTCCGCCCTGGTCCCCCATGCCTTGGTCGCCGTCGTGAGCAAGGTTGTCGAGGACCATCGACCAGGCCTTGGGCTGGATGGAGGCAGGCACGCGCCAGTGGAACCCCAGTTCCCCCAACAGCGATTCCGTGCTCGCGGGCAAGGTCATGCCGGCCCGGTATCCCTGACCAAGGTCGTATGGAGAGCGGGCAGCCGCGTCAAAGACCAACAGGTCGATGGCGTCGTCGATTACGAGGACATCGACCTCAAACACCGTTCCGGGTTCAAGCGTGCCGAGGTCGACGACGAGGCACGTGCCCGCGTCGATGCCAACCGCGCCGGTGACGTCGGAAAGCACGACCTCGGCGCAACCCGGAGCCTCGCGTCCGACGACCGCAGCCTGAGCCGGCACCGAGGAAAGCAGCAGGAGCAGCACGGGCCAAAGGTACCGCTGCATGAACGGTGACGGCGCTGATGCGCCTTTCAACGTCTGCTCTCCGCGAGCCGTGTGACCGTCCAGCCACCGTCTCGGCGCCGGTGGTGTTCCACGGCACCGTGGGCATCGATGCGCAAGCGGTCCCCGTCCACGAGCGCCACGCACGGCACGTCCTCGGGAAGCACCGCTTGGGCCTCCTGCAGCACCTCGCTCAGGTCGGTGACTCGGGCGCTGAAGTGCGTGAGGGCGAGCACGCGGGCGTCGCTCTGGACGGCCGTTCGTGCTGCGCCGGACGAGGTGCTGTGAAGGTGAGCCACAGCCTTCTCGTGTTCGTTGTCGAGGAAGGTCGCTTCGTGCACCAAGAGGTCCGGAGCAGGGCCGTCAACCACCAGTCCAGGAGCGGCCGTGTCCCCCGATACGACGAGCGAAAGGGAGGGCGTACCCGGGCCGCGGTACCTGTCCAGTTCAATCCGCTCCCCACCTTGCTCAAGGTGGCCCTGCCGGAACAGGAGCAAGCGCTCGTCCTCCGTCAAGCGCAATGGCTCAAGGCGCGTGGCGTCGACCTTGCCCTGCCGAGCAGCATGATCGACCCTCCATCCGCACGAAGCAACGGAGTGGGACGAGGCAACCGGCGTGAAGCGCACCTTGGCCCAGCCTGCAGGCGACCATTCGGCCCCGACCACGTCCACAAGGCGACCGTCGTCCTCGATCACCGCCCATCGACCGCCGTCCATGTCCCCCAAGCGCCAGCGCACAGGAAAACCAAGGCGCTCCGACGTCGCCCCCAAGGCGCGCCATTGCTGCACTTGTCGAAGGAGGTCGGACGGTTCTTCACCATCGAGTGCCGCATCGCACCCGTCGGCCAGCAGGCGGTCGAAGGTGGAGGCAGCGACCGGTCCCGCCACCTCGAGCGGTTCGGTTCGGCCGTCAAGCCCGGAGGTTTGCAACCACGGAAGCAGGCCCCAGGTATGGTCGAGGTGCCCGTGGCTCAACAGCACAGCGCCAACGCGGCGCGGGCGCAACCGAGGTTCGCCGCCAACGCTGCGAAGGTGCCGACGTGCGGCGGCGAAGCGCTCCTGGAAGCCTTCACCGGGGTCCATCACCACGAGTCCTTCGGTGGTGCTGAGCACGGAACCGCTCACCGCTCGTTCGGTGGTCGGCCGGGCCGAAGAGGTCCCAAGGACATGAAGGTCGAGCATCTCAGCCACGACCTGGCAGCGGAATTGGGGTCTCTGGGAACCAACGGAGGATCACCGCATCGCCCACGCCGCGCACCCAGCGCCACGGCACGGCAACGTCGATGCCTTGTTCGACGAGGTGGTGCGGGGTCCCGACCACGAAGAGGTGGGAGCAGGCGAAACCGTCCACGTCGATGACGGCGTCGTGCACCGTGCCGAGGCGACGGCCATCCGGGAGGAAGACCTCCTTCCCGCGCACCGTGCTGACGTCCATAACGGCCCCGAAACCAAGACGGGTGGTTTGCCCTTAGAACCCAACGCCTGAGGCGTTGGCTCACTTGCCGCGGTTGAGGTTCGCCTTGAGGGAGGGGCGAATCTTCTCCGCACCCTTGCCCTTGCGGTACAGCCCACGACCGCGCTTTCCGGCGGAGGTCAAGCCACGCTCGGCACGACCGCGGTGGCCCTTGTTTCCGTTGGCTTCGCAGAAGACACCGAGCTGCTTGTCCTTGATGATGGCAGGGTGGTGCGTATCGATCATGATGACCTCGTAGTACTTGTGCTTGCCATCCTGGCCAACCCAGTACGAGTTGAGGACTTCGAGGTTGGGGAAGTGGCGGGAACAGCGCTCCTCGGCGATGCGCTGGATGCTCTTCGCCATGGTGATCTTCGTAATACCAGCCTTCGAGGGCTTGCGCTTCATGTGCACCTTGCCCTTGCGGAGGCCACCGCGGCGAACGCGGGTGCGGACGACGACAACGCCCTGCTTGGCCTTGTAGCCAAGGCGGCGAGCGGCGTCGATGCGCGTTGGCTTGTCGACGCGGGTGAACACTTCCTCACGGCGCCACTGCGCCATGCGGGATTGGCGGTGCATGTGGGGCTGGTTCGCCTTCGGCTGGCCCCAGTTTTCACGGACGTGCTGATAGAGCCCCTTCGTCATGGTCACACCATCCAGCGTCCTGCCGACCTTCCTCCCCTTTATCAGTCCTCCCATGGGGGAGCAGCGCGCAATGGACGCGGTGCCCAAGTCCTTGCGGTTGGGCACCATGGGGCGGTCATCTTGAAGGGCACAGGCCGCCGCACCCCCCCATGGAGACCGAACTGGTGGACATCGCGTGGTTGCGGCCTCATGAAGAAATCCGGCCCGAGCGCGTCGAGGAACTCCGCGAGAAACTGCAATCCCAGGGCTTCATCCACAAACCGATCCTGGTGGACCGTGCCTCGGGGACCATCCTTGACGGCCATCACCGGTACACGGCCTCGCTTGAACTTGGCCTGACACGCATCCCGGCCCTCTTGTTCGATTACCTCGAGGACGACAGCATCGTCGTCGACCTGTGGCCGTCCGCGACCATCGAGTCCATCTCGAAGCAGGACATCGTCGACCTCGCCTCCCGAGGGGAGCGCTTGACGCCGAAAACCAGCCGGCACACGCTGCCTGCGGACGTCCCGCGTATCGCGGTGCCGCTGAGCGACCTCCGCTGAGCCTCACAGAGGGTGGAGCATGTCGGACACATGCGGCTGAAGCACCCGCCAAATTTCGGCGTGCACTTCCTCAACAGAATGCCGCGTCTGCACCACAGGGAAGCCTTGTTCCTCTGCAACGTCCGTGAAGGCCTTCCGAACCAACTTCTGGTATTCGAGGAAGGACGTGGTGACCGACCTCGAGAGGTTGAGGTCCATACCGGCTTCAAAGTCCACGAGGGCCTGCAGTTCTTCGCCGAAAAGGATGCGGTTCAGCAAGCGGCGTGGGCCAGCGCTCAGAACGATGGTCATGTCGGGCGTGGGAACGTCGAGGTAGAGGCTGCGCACCCACTCCACGTCCCCGCCGCGGATGCCCTCACGAATTTCGGGGGTCAGGGTGTAGCGGTCGGCGAGAACCACGAAGCCTGCCTCCAACGCGGGACGAATGCTGTGGATCACTTGGTCGTGCAGGTCCGTGGCGTAGAGCAGGGCACGCGTACGCCAGTTGAGGTCATGCAGCCCGCGGTCCCGGCCTTTCAGCTGCTCACCGAGGAGCATCGACCGCGCGAGCCCGGTCGTCATGGTCGCGACGCCTCGGGCTTCGAGGTGTTCGGAGAGCAAGCGAACGTGAAGGGAGCGACCGACGTGGTCAGGGCCTTCAATCACGATGAGGCGGCCTGTCGACATCACGCATCGCCTCCTCCGGATTCGAACCGCCGCCAATCCAAAGTGCTGTGACGCATCGTTTGTGCAACGCGGTCGTTTTCGTCGATCGGTTCGACGCCACTGAGGTCCACCTTGGCGCTGAAGACCTCACGGACGCGCTCGTGCACGTCGCTGACGCTCCCGAGTGCGTCGATGCGGACAATTCGTCCGTCCGCAACCAGCCCGTCGTAGATTGCTTTGGTGCGGCTCTGGAGGATTCGATACGACTCAAAAGGATCGTGCGTCCACCCCATGTCGAGGCCGGCCTCGTAGAATTTCAACGAGGTTCGTCCTTCTGTGATGCGCTGGAACCCAACCTCAGGGGGCACGTCAAAGTAGAGCGTGAGGTCGGGTTCAGGGGCAAAGGCGTAGGCCCGCTCCACCGTCTCCAACGGCACATCGCGGGACCCGTCACGGGCCATGGCCGTGAACTTGAACCGGTCGCAGACGACGATGGCGCCGACAGCAAGCATGGGTTCAATCTGGGAACTCCACCGGTCGGCAAAATCAGCGGCATGGATGAGGTGAAAGGTCATCGGTTTGAGCCGTTGGGTGTTTTTCCCAAGCTTGGTCGCCTCGGCCACGACAGGGCTGGAGTTCCATTCGGTGTGGTGCACGGGCATGCCTTTGGCGCGCAGCCAATTGTAGAGCAACTTGGCCTGGGTGGATTTCCCGCTGCCGTCCATGCCCTCCACGGCGATGAGGATGCCGCGGCCTTCCATGAAAAACACCGCACAACTTCTTTGCTTCAACACTTGCTATGGAGCAGACGGCAGGATGATGCACGCGGTGCATGTCCACGCAACATGCAGAAGCGCGGGGTTGAGGCCACCATCGCTGCGCTTCGCGCCGGCGAGGCGACCGCCGTGCTTGTTCAGCAGGATTGCCACCACGAGGACGTGATGGCCGTGCGTCGCCTTGCTGCGGAACTGGGCGTGCCGGTGCACGAGGGGACGGAGCGGGACCTGTGGCGGATGGCCACGCCTGGGTTCGAACCGCCGTTGGCGCTCGCGCTTGTGGGACGACGTCCAGAGGTCGAGAACATCGAGGACCTGCTGACGCAACCTGGCCCTGTTGTCCTGTTGGACGGCGTGAGGTATGCAACAAACGTCGGATTCGTGGTACGGACAGCAGAAGTCGCAGGTGCCTCCGGGGTCCTGCTCCTCAGCGACGACGCGCCAGCAACATCGTGGCTCAAGGACGTCACACACGCCAGCATGGGGGCCACGCGGTTCATGCCCTTGGTGCAGGCCAACCGCGAGGTGGCGATTGAAGCAGTCCTCGCATCCGGACGGCCGCTGATCGTCGCCGAGGACGTCGAGGGCGAGGCCCTGGCCACCGTGGGAGGCGATGATGCCATGGAACGCCGTTTTGGCGGTGGGGGCCGAATCGGATGGGGTGCATGCATCGTTGCTGGCCGCGGCCTCGGCCGTCGTCCGCCTCCCGATGCCGGGCTTCGTGCCATCGTACAACCTCCAGGTGGCAGCCACGGCCCTCCTGATGGAATGCCTGCGGCAGCGAGCCGGTTGAAGCCCGTCCGCGACCATGCCCTCAAGAACCGAATCGACCACCACGATGCATGGACGGTTTCGAGGACTTGCTCGAGAGCAACACTGCCTATGCTGAGGGGTTCGATGCAGGAGGCGTCGGTCCCACCCCGGCCAAGAACCTCGCCATCCTGACCTGCATGGACTGCCGAATCGACGTGTTCGCTGTGCTCGGTTTGGACATCGGCGACGCCAAGGTCGTGCGCAATGCAGGTGCCCAACTCAACAGCGGAGCGCTGCACGACCTCGTCTTGGCGTCCCACCTGTTGGACGTGAACCGGATCCTGATCATGCCGCACACCCGTTGTGCGATGGCCAGCGGCGATGCGGACGCCCTCAGCGCACGCGTCAGCGACGTCACCGGGCACCACCTCCGTGAGGTCACGCCACGCGCCATCGACGACCAGCAGGAGAAATTGCTGAGCGACGTCGAGCGGTTGGTCGCTCACCCGGACCTGCACGCAGGCACGCGCGTGAGCGGTGCCATCTACGACGTGGATTCAGGCCGTCTTATCCCGATCCAGCGGAACTGAAGCCGCCTCAGGTCATTCCTCGGTGTCTCCGTTGACGTCCTCAAGCGGAGCAGGCGCCAAGGTGATGCGCTTGGTCGAGCGAATCTTGAGGATCTTCACGTCGACCTGCTGGCCGACCGCGTAAAACATCTCGAACAAGACGGGGTCCATCGTTCCGAGGCGTTTCACGTCCAGTTTCCCGATCACGGTACGCTCTACGAGGGCGACGAGCACGGCGTGAACGGCTCCCGTTGTGTCGTCGATCAGGTGATGGACGACCGTGCCCGTGTACACCCCGCCCTCCTGGAAGCGGTCGAGCGGGTTCGATGCCGGGCCCTCATGGCCCTCGTCGCCGTCGTTCGGACCGATCGCCTCGCCGGAATCACGTCCGGCAGCGTCCCCTCCGTCCCATGTGAACGGGGTCCGAAAGCCGAAGACGAGCCGACGAAGGTGTTCAATGGGGTAGGTCCCACGGCCGTCCACCCCCGAAGCACCCCATGGTTCGCTGTGTCGAAGGGTGGCGCCGGGCGTGGCCACCTCCTCATGCCGTCCTCCGTGATGGTCCACGAAGGTCACCATGAGACGTGGACCGCGAAGCAAGGTTGGCAGCCACCCCCCGACAACGCGCACCTCGATGCTGGCCCACGTGGAACGGTCCCAGCCAGGTGGAAGGTCCTCGTCGATGGCGTCTCCGGTGCGTCGGTCACCTCCGTCAAAGGTCACCGTGTCCCAGGTGGGCAACCGCTCGAGCAGCCGCTCTTGGCGGTTGAGTTCGACGTCGTCTTGCACCTCGCGCGCGGCGAGTTTCGTCGCCAAGCAGGCCTTCAGGTCGCTCAACCGGCAGACGTTGGGGTGAGCCGTTACGTCGTCGCTTGGCTCGACGTTCGCGTTGGCGAACACCACCAAGGGGAGCACCTCGATCAGTTCGTGCTGGTCGTGGGAAAGCGAACACCGCTTCAGGTGGTCGGCCTTTTCCTTGATTTTGGCGATCACGGGTTTCGCCGCGCCCCCTCGCGCTGCCTGCCGGGCTTGAACGAGGTCACCCTCGACCAGGTCAACAGGGCCGGCCCAGTTCTTGACTTCAATGACCAGCAGCGCGCGTTCGGTCACCGCGATGACGTCCACTTCACCTGCTCCACGAGAGCGGTCCGGATTGGGGACGCGCCGCTCGAGGTGGACGCTCCGTGTTCCCGGCAGGTGTCGAACGGCGGCGGCGACCGCGTGTTCCGCCTTCCACGCGACCAGTTCTCGGTGCTCCTGCGCGGCCGACCTCGCTTTCTTCGTGGTCTGCCACCATCGCCAGCGCTGGAGCAACGACACGGGAACGAACTGAACCCGACCCCCTTTGAACCCCACCGCAGCCCACCTTGCCCCACCGGTGCGCTTGAATCCGGCCATGCCGCGGGAGCGTCATGCCCTTGCTGTCGGCCTCGCTGCAGGGCTTCGCCCTCAGCCTCGGCCTGATCGTCGCGCTCGGTCCACAGAACGCCTTCGTGATCCGTCAAGGGCTGATGCGGGCGCACGTCTTTGTCGTCTGCCTCGTCTGCACGCTTGCCGACATCGCCCTCATTGCCCTCGGCACGCTCGGCGTGGGCGCCGCGCTCGACGCGCATGAGCAGGTGCACCTGCCCATGACCCTCGGTGCTGCATCCTTTCTCGTCGCCTATGGCGCGCTGAGGTTGCGCTCGTCGATGAACGCCGAAGGCATGGACCTGGGCACGATGCACACCACGTCCCGAGGGCGAACGGTGTCCGCTGCCCTCGCCTTCACCTTCCTGAACCCCTTGGTGTACCTCGACACGCTCGTGCTGATTGGAGGCTACGCCCTACGCTTTGACGTCACCGAGCGGCTCGCCTTTACCGTGGGAGCCTCCTTCGCCTCCGTGCTGTTCTTTTTCTCGCTCGGCTACGGGTCCAGCCGCTTGGCGTCCCACCTGTCCAGCGCGAGGGCGTGGATGTGGATCGACCGCAGCATCGCGGCGCTGATGTTGCTGTTCGCCGCCAACCTGCTGCTGCCGCTGCTCTGAGCCTTCAGTCGTCGTGCGTGCCCAGGAAGTACTGCCCAATGTCCGGATCGTTGAGGATGTGCTCGGCAGTACCGGTCAAGACAACCTTGCCGTTGGCCATGATGTAGCCACGGTCGGAGCGGGCAAGGCTGAGCCGTGCGTTCTGCTCGACGATCAACACGGTGATGCCCTGCTCCCGGAGGGCGTCGATTCGCTCGATGATCTGCTGCTGGTACAGCGGGGAAAGGGCCGCCGTCGGCTCGTCCAGCAACAGGAAGTTTGGATCGGAAATGAGTGCACGGGAGATTGCAAGCATTTGGCGCTCTCCGCCTGATAGGGATGCTGCGAGGTCATGTTCCCTTGACCGCAGGTCGGGGAACATGTCGAGGGCTCTCTCTATGCGCCTCGATAGAACGTTGCCGGAGAGTGAGTTTCCTCCCATCTGGAGGTTCTCCTCCACGGAAAGTGAGGGGAAGACGTTGTTCACCTGGGGCACGTAGGCGATGCCCTTCGCAACCAGTTGGTCGCTGCGCAGGCCTTCGATGGGCTCACCCCTGTACAGGACCTGCCCGCCGTAGTGCTTTGCAATGCCAAAGACGGTCTTGATGAAGGTCGATTTTCCGCAGCCGTTGGGCCCAATGATGGTGACGAATTCGCCCTCCTCGACGTGCAGGTCGATGCCGTAGAGGATCTGCACGGCGCCGTACCCCCCTTCGAGGCCCGTCACCTCCAGCACGCGGCTCATTCTTCCTCACCACCTGCGTCACCTGCGGAGCCGAGGTAGGCTTCCACCACGGCCCGGTTGCTCCGTACCTCATCGGGCGTGCCCTGCATCAGGACCTCGCCTTCGTTCATGACGACGATGCGGTCGACGCCCTGACGGAGGATGAAATCCATGTTGTGCTCGATGACCAGGATGGAAATCCCAGTGGTGTCGACCAAATGGCGCAGGTTGGAGAAGATCTTCATCGCAAGCGGGCCAGCCACGCCGGCCACGGGTTCGTCCAGAAGCAGCAGTCCCGGCTCGCCCATCATGGCGCGGCCGATGTCGACGAGTTTGCTTTGTCCACCGGACAATTCGCTTGCAAGGTTGTGCGCCATGTGCGGCACTTCGAGCTCGTCCAGCACCTCAAAGGCACGAGCGAGACGCGCTTGCTCCGCTGCGTGCTTGCGACCCTTCCACAGCACGTCAAGCGGGCGGAATTGCTTGCGAGGGGGGACGAGGAGGTTTTCGATCACGGTCATCTCTCGCCAGAGGCGCGTGTGCTGGAAGGTGCGGGTCATGCCGAGCCGTTGGATGCGTTCAGGTCGCATGCGGGACG
>JALRLN010000014.1:18204-18471 GCA_023254445.1 Candidatus Poseidoniaceae archaeon
TCCGAACACCTCCACGCGCCCCCGCGTGTGTTCAAGCAAGCCGCTGATGCAGTTGAAGGTCGTTGATTTCCCGCACCCGTTTGGGCCGATCAGCCCGACCATTTCGCCCCTGCCAACTTCGAAGGAGACGTCCTTGACGGCGACGAGGCCCCCGAATTCCATGCGCAGGCCCTCGACCTTCAGCACGGCGCTCATTCCTCCACCTCCATTGGTGAGGCACCCGTTCGCTCGGGTCGGAAGGGGACCTCGGGCAACAAGCCCTTGGCG
>JALRLN010000150.1 GCA_023254445.1 Candidatus Poseidoniaceae archaeon
TGTTCAGCGGCAGCAGGTCGACGAGGTCACGCGCGAGCGCGATGGCCCCGTCGTCGTCCTCAGCGGTGAAGTGGGACACCCCTGACTTCGAGGCGTGGGTCATGGCACCGCCGAGGTCTTCGAAGGTGACGACCTCGTTGGTGACCGTCTTGATGACCTCTGGGCCGGTGATGAACATGTGCGCGGTCTGGTCGACCATGATCACAAAGTCCGTGATCGCAGGGGAATACACCGCGCCGCCTGCGCATGGGCCCATGATGACCGATATTTGCGGAACGACGCCGCTGGCGCGAACGTTCCGGAAGAAAATCTCCGCATAGGAGCCAAGGGACGCGACGCCTTCCTGAATGCGGGCGCCGCCGGAATCGTTCAGGCCAATCACGGGTCGCCCGGTCTTCAGCGCCATGTCAAGGACCTTGCAGATCTTCAGACCGTGCATCTCACCAAGGCTGCCCCCGTACACGGTGAAGTCCTGTGCGAAGGCGAAGACCTGACGCCCGTTCACCGTCCCATGGCCCGTGACCACGCCGTCACCGGGAATCACGTTCCTGTCCATGCCGAAATCGCGGCACCGGTGCTCGACGAGGGGGTCGATCTCCTGGAAACTGCCTTCGTCGAGGAGGACTTCAAGCCGCTCGCGGGCGGTCATCTTCCCCCGGGCATGCTGGGCTTCGATGCGTGCTTGCCCGCCGCCTGCTTCGACGCGTGCCTTCCGGGCGCGCAGGTCTTTCAGGCGCTCCTCGGTTCCAGACATGGATGCACCTACCTTGCACCATCCGTGTCCGGTCTTTATCCGTTGCGAGCGAGAAGGCCCTCAATCCCACGGGCAACGCCGGTCGGTTGAAAACACGCCTCATGATGGAAGCGCATGGACCGTGTCCTGCGCATCGTTGTGGCGAAGCCGGGCCTCGACGGGCACGACCGCGGCGCCAAAGTGGTGGCCCGCGCCTTGAGGGACGCTGGCCATGAGGTGATCTACACCGGGCTTCGCCGAACACCGAAGCAAATCGTGGACGCCGTGCGCGACGAAGACGCACGCTTCCTCGGACTTTCAAGCCTCTCCGGTGCGCACGGTCACCTCTTCCCAACCATTTGCGCCCTGCTTCGGGAAGAAGGCCTCGGCGATGTGGTGGTCTTCGGTGGCGGCATCATCCCCGACGACGACCATGCCGACCTCCACGCTGCAGGGGTGCGGGCCATCTTTGGGCCCGGGACGCCGACGGGGGACATCAACGCCTTCGTGCTCGACGCCGCCGACCGCGAAGAGGCAGGCGTTGGCGCAGCCGGCGGTTGGGTTTGGCAGGGGGCGTGAACCGTGCGTGGCGCCACGCCCGCCTCGCTGCATGCTGAAGCCGTCGCCGGTTCGCGCAGGGCCCTTGCCCGTTTGCTGAGCGACGTGGAAGACGGACGTGCCTCGCCGATGGACTTCGACACCCCAGGCGTTGCTGGACGCTCGCTTGCCATCACCGGGCCTCCCGGTGTTGGCAAATCCTGCCTCATCGACCACATGCTGCGCGCTTGGGCCGGGGAAGGGCGTCGGACGGCGCTCCTCGCGGTCGACCCCTCGTCCTCGTTGTCCGGTGGGGCCTTGCTCGGGGACCGCATTCGCTTGACGTCGCCGGACGAGCCGGACCTCGCCGACCGCATTTACGTGCGCAGCATCGCGACCCGCCGCGCGACGGGAAGCGTGCCGACCGTGCTCGGTGACCTCGTGCGCACGCTGCACCTGTGCGGCTGGGAGCAGGTCCTCATCGAAACGGTCGGTGCGGGCCAATCCGAAGTTCGGTGCGCGGCGGTTGCCGACCGGATCGTCCTCATCGAGGGTCCCGCACGTGGCGACGCGGTGCAGGCGGAAAAAGCGGGACTGCTCGAACTCGCTGACCTGGTCTTGGTCAACAAATCCGACCTCGACGGGGCATCACGGCACGCTGCCGAACTGAGGGACGCGCTCTCCCTCGATGCGGGACGTCCTCCGGAGGTCCGCCTTGTCTCGGCCAAAACCAAGGAGGGGCTCGAGGAGGCGTTGGCCTTGCTGAACGACCTTCCTGAACGACCCGGAAGCAGCAGGGCGCGTGCTCGCGAACGGCTCGCAAACGCGGTTGAGCGCCACCTCACCGGGCACGACGACTATGAGTCCATGCTCGCGGACATCGCCTCGGGTCGACGGAGCGTCGAGGAGGTCATGGAGGTGCTCTGGCGTGGATGACAACGGCATGGTGCCGCTGACCGACCCGGTCGACACCGCCGTTGGCGGCATGGGCGGTCACCTGCTTCGCCGGAGCATCCACCTCGGCATGTGCATCATCCCGTGGGTGGTGTACGCCCATGGGGAGCGAGCCGCCGACCTGCTTGGGCTTGCCAACGAAGCGCAGGTCGTCTCCGCCTTCGTGCTCCTCCTCGTTGTGGCTGAGGCGGCTCGGCTTCGACTCGGCATCACCGTGTTCGGGCAGCGCGACTACGAAGCCACCCAAGTGTCCGCGCTGGCGTGGGGCGCGCTCGCCATCGGCCTGGTGCTGCTCGCCCTTCCCGAGGTCGCGTTGGGCGCCCCCCTCATCCTCTCCCTCGCCTTGGGTGACCCGCTCTTGGGCGAACTTCGGCGAGCCGGTCGTCCCCCGCGCACGGTGTTCCTCGTGGGAACCGTCGCCCTCGCGCTGGTGTGGGGCGCCTGCGTGGCGTGGCTCGGCACACCGTGGCTGCTTGCGGTGCTGCTCCCGCCGCTCTGCGTGGCCGCAGAATGGCCACGTCTTCGATGGATCGACGACAACGCCACCATGCTGCTGCTGCCCTTGGCCGCAGTGATGTTGCTTCAGCCGTGGTTGTGACCCCACTACATTCAAAGGCGCGCTTCCGGTGGCACGGTCAGGGATTCACATGTCGGATGCAGACGTCAGCGAAGAGGTCAACCAATCCACCTATTTCGTGATCTTTGGCTTGGCCCTCGTGGCCCTTGTCATCACCGTCTTCCGGTATCCCGTCTGGGGCTACTGAGCCAGCCTGCGCGAAGCGCGCGGTGGACGAGCCTTCAAAACACGCCTGTCGGAGGACGGCGCATGTGTGGCATCGGCGGCATGCTCGGTGCCCCCGATGTTGCCGTGCTCCATCGCATGAACCACCTGCAGCAGCACCGTGGGCCCGACGGGTCAGGGACCTGGGCCGACGAGGACGTGGGGTTGGCCCACACCCGGTTGGCCATCCTCGACCTCGACGGTGGGCAGCAACCCTTGGTCAGCGAACACGGGCCGGTCGCGGTGGTCAACGGCGAGATCTACAACCACCTTGACCTTCGCGCCTCGT
>JALRLN010000151.1 GCA_023254445.1 Candidatus Poseidoniaceae archaeon
CTTCCAGTCAGGATGTTCGAGGCCGGTTGCCGAGGGGTTCCCACCCTGGTGAACGATGGCGTGCTGATGGGCGAGGTCGCGGAGGCCCTCGGGCTTGGCTTCGCCGTGACCTGGGGCCATCCCGAAGCCTTGGCGACCGCGATGCTGGCGGCGCGAGCCGAGCGGGTCGAACCATCCGCAGCCGTGCTGCCAAGCGAACAACGCCGTGCATGGGCCTCGGCCATCGAAGGCCTGCTGACGGGCTCCTAGGCCGGCTCAGACGAAAGGCGGGCGCACCACGACGGCGCGAACCGACTTCCTCGGATTGGCCTGCACGAGCACCTCGTCGCCCTCCTTGACCCCGACCATGTAGCCGATGCCGATGCCAACGTTGTCCAGCGAGGGCGCGGGGGCGCCGGAGGTCAGCCTGCCGATCGGTGCACCGTCGAGCGTGGTGACCGGCTTCCCCGGACGGGGCAGAGGGCCCTTCTCGACGTAGCGCACCCCCCACCAGCGAGCATCGCTGTCCTCGTGGGAACGCCAGCGGGACGAACCAACGTGGTCGTGCTCGCTGCCCCACCCGAACGGCACGTTCGTTTCCCACGAATCGCGTGCAAGGAAGGCCTCCTCCTCGGTGCTGGCCAACGCAGGGGAGAGGAAGTCCACGCCGGAGAGCAGGAAGCCCTTCTCAAGGCGCAGGGTGTCGCGTGCACCGAGCCCAACGGGGGTCGCACCGGCCGCGATGAGGGCACGCCACAGCGTCACGGCGTGTTCACCGGAGAGCATGATTTCGTAGCCTGCTTCACCGGTGTAGCCTGTGCCCTGAAGGAATCCTTCGATGCCCAGCGCAGCACCGTCGAGCGGCCCCCATCGGAATCGACCGACGTGCGCCCCTTCTCCCAACACCGAGGTCAGGATGGCCTTCGCTTGGGGCCCTTGCAGCGCGAGGATGGCGGTCGCGTCGGAGAGGTCCTCGATCTGCACCGAACCGTCCTCGGGGAGGTGACGGCTGAACCAGTCCAGCATCACCGGGATCATGGAGGCGTTGGGCACGCCGAGGATTTCCTCCTCGCTCACCACAGCGAAGATCATGTCGTCGATCAGCAGGCCATCCTCGTCGAGGAAGTGCGTGTACGCGCACCGTCCCGGGGCGATGGACGTCACCGCCTGCGTCGCCAGCCCCTGCAGCCACCCACGCACGTCAGCCCCGGTGAAACGGAAGAGCCCCATGTGGGAGACGTCGAACAAGCCAGCACCGGAACGTGTGGCCAGGTGCTCCTCGGAGATGGACGAATACCAGATGGGCAATTCGAAGCCGTGGAAGTCCACCATGCGGCCGTCCAAGGCGAGGTGCTCGGCGTACAGGGGGGTGCGAACGGGAGGCGCGTCGCTCATGGCGCAGGCTTAGGGCTGCGGTTCTTCAACCTGTGACTCGGCCTCAAGCGTCCTTGCGAGGCGCAGCACGTGGTCGATGAGGCCGTCGAGGGTCGAGGCGTCGACGGCCGGGTTCGCGATGACCGGGCGAAGCACCACCCGTCCGTCGAGGTCGGCACGGCTGACCATGTAGCGGCCGTCCTCGAGCAATGCGTCACGCAGGCCTGCGTTGAAGCGGTCGGAGGCCTCGCCGAGGCCCGCACCCGCCCCAAGGTGTCGGAAGCAGACGTTCGTCCATGCGGGCCGTCCAACGAGTTCCAGCATGGGTTCCGCCTCAATGCGGTCGGCGAGGTGAGCGGCGAGGTCCATGTAGCGGTCAACCATCGCCCCCCACCCAGCGTCGCCCTTCGACCGCCACGCAAGGAAGAGTTTGAGGGCGTCGTTGCGGCGGCCGCATTGCAAGGAATAACGCCCAAGGTCGTGGGATTCCGCGTCGTCGTGGAAGAGGTAGTGCGCTTCGTTGCCATGGGCGCACGCGGCCCGCAGCACGTCCGGACGCCGCGCGATGAAGGCGCTGCAGATCAGCGGCAAACCCATCATTTTGTGCGCGTCCCAGCACACGCTGTCGGCCCGCTCGATGCCGTCCATCAGGTGACGGTGCCGTGCGGAGAAGAGGCAGGCGCCACCCCACGCGGCGTCCACGTGCAGCCAAAGGCCATGCCGTTCGCACACGTCGGCAACGGGTTCCAAGGGGTCGAAGGCACCGCGCACGGTGGTCCCGCTCGTGGCGATCACGCAGAGCGGTCGACGGCCCAAACCAACCTCACGCTCGATGGCCCGCTCAAGCGCACCGGGGTCCATTCGACCCTCCCCGTCCGTGGCCACGCGGATCAGATTGCCCCGGCCCACGCCGATCAGCCCCGCGGCCATGGCGGTCGAATAATGCGCTTCTTCGGAGACGAAGGCAACCCACGAGCGGCCGTCAAAGCCGTCGTGGCCCGAGGCAGGGGCCGCCGCTTGGCGCGCGCACAGCATGCCCATCAGGTTCCCGTTGGAGCCTCCGGAGGTGAGGGTCCCTGCCCCTTCGGGAAAGCGGAGGTGCTGGCGCATCCGGTCCAGCACGGCCGTTTCGATCAGGCTCGCCAGGGGCGCTACCTCGTAGGTGTACATCGCGGTGTTCGTCGCTGCGACGACGAGTTCCGCCGCGATGGCTTCGGCGGTGACGCCCCCCCAAAGTGGATTCATGAATCCGGGCTGGTCGGTCCGCACCGCCTCACGCAAAAAGGTGCGAACGTCCGCGAGCGCCTGCTCCAAGCCCCCCCCCACCATGGGAAGGGCGAGGTCCGTGGTGCGGGCCAGGTGGGCCGGAGCGAGGTTCCGACGGATGGCCCCGTCCACCGGCGGCTCGAGGTGCTGAAGCACGTCAGCGAGCACCTGCTCGAGGAAGCGGCGCTCCTCCTCGTCCATCACCCCCGCGGGAGCCTCGACGGCCCTTGAAGGGCGCCCTTGCTCCATGCGAACCGCACACCAACGATGACGGGCATCGGCCTGCTGGTTGTTGAACGCGACACCAACGACGTTCAACGCACTCGACGTGACCGTCGGATGACCCGATGCTGAGGCATGGCTCGAATCCTCCGCGCCAACTGCCGCTCTAGAATACCTTCATGCAAAACGCATCTTTTGCGATTCACGCTAAATACAGGGCCGTTCATCGAACCACATGCTCGGCACCACAGCAGCGACATGGCTCGAACGACTCCACCATCAGGTTGGGCTCGGCCTCAGGGCCCGGGGCTGGCCCCAGGCCAGCATCGCCGAGGTGCTCGGCACCACGCAATCGACCATCTCCCGCCAGTACCACCGCGACGCACCGGCGATGGGACCCAGTTCGGACGAGGTGATGGTCGACGGCTGGGCGAACGAGA
>JALRLN010000152.1 GCA_023254445.1 Candidatus Poseidoniaceae archaeon
CTCAAGCACCAACGAAGCGTTGCGCAGCACGCATGCGCCTGCGCAAGGCAACTCGAGGCCACTGACCCACCCCGAGTCCTGCTGACCCAAGGTAGCGGTGAGGTTCTCAATCAGCAGGTCCTGAACAGCAACCCCTTGCACCAATTTGGTTGAATCCTGAACGGTGAGGTCGTGGATGGACAGCGCGTCTGCATCGCTCGCGTCCACGACAAGGTCTGCGCCAGACACAACGGCCTGTTGAACGTCGAGGTCTGCGCCGCTGTCTGCCCCGAACACGATGCGGACGTCGGTGCTCGTGACGTCGAGCAGCGTCGCGTCCGCGCCGGCGACGGCCTTGACGCCCTGCAACGCGACCTGCATGTCAACACCGCTGGCCGTGGTCGTGCTCGAGAGCATGAGGCCGATCGAGACGTTGCTCATGGCCACGTCAACGAGGTCGAGCACCCCCTCGTTTCGAAGACCATAGACGTCGGCACGCGTGACCTGAAGGTCCTGAACGGTCGCCGTACCGCCCACGTCCACACCAAGTCCAACCATGCAGTCTTCGAGGACGAGCCCATCGGCGTTCAGGATCCCTTCCACTACGAGGCAGCCTTCTGCCCCGCTGATGCTGGAGTCGTTGATCCACGCTTCCGAGGTCCCATCAACGGTGATGCCGGGCCACAAGCCAGAACCGTGCGAACCCGCCGTGAGCGGGGTGGCCGTGGTCAAGACCTGAGCGCCCTCAAGAACGAGGGTCCCGCCGTTCACGACCTCGATGGCGAAGGTGTCGGCATCGAGCACGGTGCCCGGCTCAAGCGTGAGCGTCGCCGGCCCTTCGACGACGACGTCGCTGGTCAGCGACACATCGCCCGACCATGTGGTGTCAACAACGATCGAGGCGCTCGCGCTTGCTGACGTGCTCAGCAAAGGAAGGAGCAGCGGTACCGTCAGCAGCACGGCCAGCCATACGGCACGACGCATGGCTCAGGCTGGATTGCGACGCATATCAAAGCAGCACACCGGTGAACAGGAGTGGGCCCGTCCGGATTTGAACCGGAGTCTGACGGCCCCCAGCCGCCAAGTATAGGCCAAGCTAACCCACGGGCCCCTGTTGTGTCTCCTGCTCACCGTTGCCTTGCCGCGCTGAATCCGGCGACGTCCTCAAGCAGATCGATGTGACCGATGAACATGCGACGGCAGCAATAGCGCTCAAGCCCGACCTCGTCGAGGGCCTGAGCCTGCTCCATGCCTCCGTCGACCTTGGCGTTGTATTCTTCCCAGACATGGGCCACAACGGCCCCACAACTGAAGCAACGAACTGGAATGATCATCTTCTCACCTCACCGGTACGACTTCTGCTTCTTGCGACGGGCGCCACGGCCGAGCTGGTGCTTGGGCTCCTTGCGGCGCGGGTCGTTGACGAGCAGGGAGCGGTCGAAGCGCAGGTACTCGTCGCGAAGTTCGGTGTCTTGCCCTTCCGCGCCCCCGTTGTACAGCACGAGGCCGCGCGCAATGGCGGTGCGGATGGCGTCGGATTGGCCCATGATGCCACCGCCGTGGGTCACGACGTTGATGTCCACCTTGGCCAGGCGGTTCATCGCGTCAGCGATCACGAGCGGCTCCATCGCCTTGCGGCGCGACAGCGAGGGCTGCATGATTTCAATGGGCGACTGGTTCACGCGAACCCGGCCCTTGCCGGGCTTCACCGTCGCACGGGCGACGGCGGTCTTGCGCTTTCCTGAGGACTCGACGGACTTCTTCTTCTTCGCCATCACTGCTCACCTCCCCATCGGTGGGCGGGGGCGCCAAGGTTGGCGCTGATCTCGCCCAGCCGCACGTAGCGGTCAGGCAGTGCACGCTCGAAGGCCGAGCGGTCCCCGAGCGCATGGCCGTCCGGCAGGTCGCCGTCGGCAAGGTGCTTGGGGCAGCCGATTTCCACGCGCAGGTTGCGCAGCGCGCGGCGGCCGCTGGACTTCTTTTGGTAGGGCAGCATGCCACGAACCGTCCGCTTCAGGATCATGTCCGGCATGCGGGGGTAGTACGGGCCCTTTCGGCTGTGGTTGAGTTCGTACTTGGTGCGGTAGGTCGCAAGGACGGAGGTTGTGGACCCCGTCACGACCGCCTTTTCGGCGTTGATGACGATGACCTTGTCCTCACGGCCGTCTCGGGCCGCCTTGAGGAGGACTTCGGCCACAGCGCTTGCGAGGCGGCCGAGGATGGCCCCGTCGGCGTCGTAGACGTAGGTGGTCGGCTCAGCCAAGGAGAACCACCCCTGATCCCTTCGGGTTTTCGTCCATCAGCTCAGGGAGGCTCATCACGCGGCCTCCCGCGGCTTCGACCTTGGCGCGTGCGCCAGCGCTGATACTGTAGGCGACGATGGTTCGCGAGCCGCCGACTTCGCCCGAGCCCAGGAGCTTGCCTGGGACAAGGACGGTCGCACCCTCAGGGGCGTACCGGCTCACACGGCTCAGGTTGGGCTGCGCCCAGTTCGAACGGCTCTTGGAGAGCCGCAGAGCCACATCTCGCCACAGGGCAGCGCCGGTGTCACGCGACTTGGCCTTGAGCTGGTCGATCAACTCGACCAGGTCGGCGTTCGTCTTGTTCTTCGGCTTGCTCATATGACTCCCTCGATGCGTGAAGCAAGGCTCGCGACCGACCCTCCCGTTATGAAGGCACCGATGGGGCGAAGGCCCCCATCAAGGCCGCTGCGCCTCATTCGTAGAGGATTTCGCCCTTTGCATCGAGCAACTCAACCGTGAGGCCGGCGGCTCGGCTTTGGACGATGATTTCCGAATGGAGCGTGTCCGAGAAATCATCGAGGGCGCCCAGCGCGGTGACGCCACCGACGTCGGTGAGCTGGTCAATCAAGTGATTCAGCACGCACGAGACGCCGTAGGCTTGCCCTGCTCGGAAGGCATGATCGACGCCACCAACCTGTGGGTCCTCCGCGCGCATTCGCAACATCACCTGCTGGGAGTAGGCCACGAGGGCCCCGTAGAGGGCTTCGATGATCTGTGCTGCTTCAACGTCGCCGAGGAGCATCTGCGCCTGCGCCAAGGCCGCTTGAACGGCCTGACCGTAGGTCCCGTGGGCCCCGATGATGTCGCTCGTTTCCTGTTGCATCGCAGCGTCGATCAGGCCCTTCCAATCGTCCATGCTACCGCACCCGCTGCCACGCCCCTTCAACGTTCGGCCCGAAGGCCACGAACGCCGTTGGCTCAGATGCTGAAGCCCGAGTCCTCGCTGTCGTCGAGGCCTGCTTGACGGACGCTGCCATCGGCCGCGACGAATTCGCCGG
>JALRLN010000153.1 GCA_023254445.1 Candidatus Poseidoniaceae archaeon
TCGAGGACATTGCGTCGAAAATGTCCGACCGCGTTCGCTTGCTCGTGCTCATCAACCCAAACAACCCGACGGGGAACGTTGCTGATGCAGCGAAGATCGATGCCCTTCTTGAGATTGCACAACGCTGGCCCAATTGCATCGTCTTGGCGGACGAAATTTACGACGGTCTGGACCTCAGTGGACAGCATGCCGCCGTTGCGAGCCGAAGCACCGAGGTGCCTGTCATCACGATGAACGGGGTGTCGAAGGTGTACTTTGCGCCAGGGTGGCGCATCGGTTGGTTTGGCCTTCACGACCCAACCCAGCGCCTCACGGTCGTGCGCGATGCCATGGAACGTCTCCTTCGTTCACGCCTTTGTGCTTCTACCCCTGCACAACGCGGTTTTCTCGCTGGATTGGAGGGCGATAGATCGTGGATGCAGGGGTACATTGATCGCGTTCGGTCCCAACGAGACCGTTGCTTAGAGCGCATCAACGCCATCGAAGGGCTTGAGGTGCAAGCCCCGGGAGGGGCCTTCTACATGTTCGTCCGGTTGACGGACGCTCGATGGGCTGAGAACGACAAGGAGTTCGTGCTGCGGCTGCTCGAGGAGGAGCATGTTTTGCTCGTGCATGGCAGCGGTTTCAGTGTTGAGCAAGGAGCCGGTCATGTCCGAATTGTCTACCTTGCAGACGTTGCCGTCCTCGACGAAGCCTTCGACCGCATCGAGCGTTTCCTCCAGCGTCATCGTTTTGCATGACGGATGTCGGAGGTGGGTTCTTGATGTGCAGGGCGTCGTCCCGAACCATGCGGTCAGGGCACCTTCGGGTGATGGTGCTTGCCCTGCTGGGTTCACTTGGCGCACCTTTCGCAGGTGCTGAGTTGACCGTCGTTCACCCCAGCGAGCCTTCCATCGACCTTGCAATTCCTCTTTCTGTGGCGCTTCTGGCAGCGCTCGTCCTGTGGCGATGGTTTGTGCCCCGTCAACTGGCGTCCCTTCAGGTCGCGTTTGAGATCGACGACGACCTTTACGAAGTCCACCGGGTCTCAAAGACGCCGAACGACGCGAGGGAGTTGTTGCGTGAGCGAACGGTCAGCATTGGAACCGGATTGTACATGATGGGGATGACCGGCATCCTTCTGCTCATCGCCGAACTGGCGTTTGACCCCTCGACGTTTTACGAACCGAACCTCTTCATCATGGCGCTGCTGGTCCTCGTGCCCATCATTTTCTCACCGTGGGAGACCTTGAACGCTCAAGTGGCAGGGATGAAAACATCCTCGACCACGAAAGGCCTTCTTTCAAGGCTCGGAAGGTTCACAACTTTGCCGCTCCTCATCGCTGCATCCACGTTCACGGTGCTTGCAGGGATTCGTTCTGAAGGAGCGGTCACGCCCGTGTGGCTTGCCTTGGCGATGCTCGTGTTCATGGCACCCACCATCGTAGCGTACGGACGCATCATGGGCGCGTCGTGGAACGTGCTGCTTCTGAACAAATGGCGGTCCTTCCGCGGTCGAACCACACCGATTGATCCTTCACGGCCAGGATTCATCGGGCGCATCGCTGCTGTTGTCCTTGTCTTGTTCCTGTTCACCATGCCCGTCACGGCCCTCAACGGGATCGTGACCGTGGTCCACGTCCTTGTGAACGAGCCCACAGACGCCGAAGCGATCCTGAATTATGGGGGCATCATTGGGTACTCCATCTACTCCAACATCGACCTCATCATGGAAATCGTCGGTGAATGGGAGGCCCTGAAGAGCCTTCCACAGATGCTTTCGGTCTACCTTTCGCTGAACGTGGCGATCGTTGGGTTGGCGTTTATTTTCGAACTCACGCGCAACTTGCTGCTTGGCGGGCAATCTTTCGGTGGCGTGTTCGGGGTGCAACTCGCTTCCCCCCGTGACATCCGAAGCGAAGTTGAGGTGCGGGGTCGTCTGGTCGCGTTTTGCTTCTCTGGATTCTCTGGGTACACGGTCTTGCTCCTCATTTTGGTGTGTTACAAGGAATTCGGGTCCTTGATGCCGTACACGGGCACCCTTGACAGCATGGGATTCGATGAGGAAATGCGTTTGCTGACCACGTGGATGTTCATCGCCGTCGGCCAAGCCATTTTCCTGCTCACATGGCTGCTCTCCATCGGACGGTTTGGGGCCCTGCGCCGCCTCCGGTTTGACCTCGATCCCGACCAGCGACGTGATGGCGCAGTGATGCTGAGCACGGGGAGCAGGCTCCGCACCCTGATTGAAAAGGCAGCACAGAACGACGACCTTGACATGCTTCGACGGCTCCAAAACGCAGATTTCACCGACGATGAAGCCCTGATTCGGCACGAAAAGGCTCGGGCTCGGATGTGGGAATTGGCGCTCCGAGGTTTGTGGCCAGCCGCTGCTGAAGAAGCGAAAAAGGTCCTTGCCCAGGCTGGCGGAGACGACGACGAAGTTCGGTTGTTGATCGCCGTGTCGTACATCGCATCTCGGCGTCTGGATGCTGCCCGTGAGGCCTTGCATGGGCTGGAACAGCCCGAAGGGTACGACGAGCCGGAACTGATTGGGTTCCTCTGCGAATGGCTTGACCCTTGGAACGGCCGGGTGGACGAAGACGACATCTGGGACTGGGAAAACAACTCGACCATCGATCATCTTCAGGACATGATGCGGATGCTGAAGGAGTGGGATCCCAATCCAGAGCGCATGAACCGACACACGGACCGGTTGAGCATCGTTGGACTCATCTCTCGCGTGGCGTTGCTCCGTGCCCAGCGCCGGCACGATGAGGCGTTGGAATTAGCCCTTGAAACCGTACGTCACGACCCCCTTGGTGCTCGCCCCCGCATCGCCGTGGCCCTCTGCCTTATCGATGTGGGACGTTGGCATGAAGCACGCTCCGTTCTTGAAGAACTGAGGGAGAGCGACGGCGAAGACCCGCGTGTCAAGGGGCTTGAGGCCTTGATGGGCCAGCAACCGGACATGAACGAATTTGAGGTGGCCATTGCTTTGCAGCCTGCTGCAGAAGGGAAAAATTACCTCGATGAGGCCCCAATCAACCCGATGGCAGGAGCGCTCGTCAAAGGGGGGCTCGACGAGGCCCTGACGGCCAACGCCCTGATCGTGGCGCACGAAGGGGTGCGCCGAGGTGTCGCTCCCAGCCTTCGCCGGGGATGGGCGACTCGCCTTGTGCACCTCGGACTGATTTTTCCCCTCTACGCCATGGCGGCGATGTACGTGACCACCATCCGACCCACCATCGTTGGCGTTGGTGTTGGTGTTGCATGCGCAGCGCTCCATTTTG
>JALRLN010000154.1 GCA_023254445.1 Candidatus Poseidoniaceae archaeon
TGCTCGTTCGCGTTCCATGATAGCAAGCGAGTCCCCGGCGTCCACATAGGTCATCGAGATCATGGCGGCGCCCGCATCGACGCAACACAGAAAAGGCAGAATAGAGGCCATATGAAACATAGGCAGAGGTGCCCAGAACCGGTCATTCTCGTCTAAGAAAAATCGTGACCGGTTCATATTCTGCCCATTGCGCACCAACATGGACTGGTGCATCGGGCAGCCTTTTGGGTCCGCCGTGGTGCCTGATGTATACATCATGATGCAAGGATCGTCGCGTTCAATGCTTTGAAGGGATGCCTCAATCTCGTGATTGTCGATTGTCTCGCCTTGATCAAGAAAATTCTGCCAATCAACGAAACCTGTTCTTGGTTTCCCATGCAGAATGCATTGGCGGAGGAGCGGCGTCTCTCGAAGCGTTAGCGCTTCATCGACGACGCGGGCTTCGACGGCGCCTTCGCGGACCGGACGCGGGACAGCGTGATTCCCGGGTTGGGCGAATGGCCGAACGCGACCACGGCGGTTGAGGAACGCAGCATCATGCTGCCCGCGAGCGTGGCCGCCTCGGCCCGGGCGAACGTCGGTGACGTGCTGGAAGAGGTCACCTTTGCCATGGTCGTCGACCGCAACCTTGCGGTCGAGGGCGGCATCGACGAGGCGGACTGTGAGGACGGCGACATCAAGGCCTCCGAGAACGGGATGGTCTACTGCCGCCTGCTCATCACGGTCGAGAACCTCACCGTCGCCGGCATCTACGAGGAGGCACCGATCGCCAACCCGACCCTGCCCGCCAACGTGCTCATCGCCCATCTGGACGTGCTCAGCGAAGCGCAGCAAGCGGCCCTCCTCTCGAACGACCACGGGTACCTCGCCATCGCGGTCGACCGCGCGCAGTTGCCCACCTCTTCGACCGCGGAAGCAGCCGACTGGCTCGACGCGCTGCAGCTGGACGTGGGCAACGGGAACTACACCGACGCCGGAGTTCGGCTCGTCTACATCGACATCATCGGTGGGTCGATCAGTTTCCTGAACATCTTCCTCGGCCTCATCCAGACCTTCGATTACATCATCATGGTCCCCATCGTCATCCTCTCGCTGGCCGTGCTCGTGTACGGCCTCGTGCTGTCCCTTGAACAGCGGCGACGGGAGATTTCCATTCACCGCGTCATCGGTGCGGACGCCGAACGGCTGCAGCGCATGGTCCTCGTCGAACTCGCGGTGATGTCCCTCGTGGCGTGGGCTGCTGGTTACGTGCTGGCGCTCGCGGCCGTGCCCGCCGTGCTCTCCGCGGTTGGCTTCATGCAGTTCGAGCCCTCGGGCGTCTCGGTCAACCCCGTCCTCGGCTTTGCCTCCACGCTGGCCACGGCCTTCGCGACCATCGGCCTCGCCTTGCTCTTTGGGCGCAGCCGCGCCCGCCGCTTCCTCGAGATGGAGATCGAAGAAGGCGTCCGTCGCTCCTCGGAAGCGGCCCCGCCCCGCACCTGGCTGCACGCCCTCTCCTTCGGCATCGGCGGGCTTGGTACCCTCGACACCTGGCTTGAACTGCAAACGGGCGGCTCAGGCCTTTACTCGAACTTCTTCATCGAAGGGTTGCTCGGCATCTTCGGCCCCTTCATGTTCTGGATCGGCGGCGCGCTGCTCCTCGGTCGCCTCGGCGCCTACGGGCCGCAGTTGATGCAGCTGCTCCTCGGCCGGACGCCGCTCCTGAAGGACGTGCGCCGTGGGCTCAAGGGGTCGAGTTCGGCCGAGTCGGTCAACCGGCTCGCCGTCATCATGCTCCTCACCTTGTCCATCGTGACCCTTGCGGCCGTGCAGGGCTACACGGGGACGCTGGTCGACGAGCGAACGGCCGACACGCAGGTCGGCGGCGACCTGCGCGTCGAGTTCGAATCGCCGGTCAACGCAAGCGAGGCCTTGGGCACCGTGCGCGAGGTCTACGGAAACGACGTCCGCGTGCTGGCGACGACCACGCCCTCCCTCTTCCTGAGCAACGCCGATGGCGAAGCCTTCCAGACCTGGGTCCTGCTCAACGGCAGCGCCGAAGTCCTTCGTTGGGACGAGCAGGGCTTGCCCGGTGAAGACGTCGACGCCGCCCTCGCGGCCCTCACCGAGGGGACCTTCACCGTGGGTGAGGACGCTGCCTTCGCCCTCGACCTGTGGGGCAGCGGCCGCAACGGTCGTTCCGACCGTGGCGATGTGCTCCTCACCGCCGACGACACCGAGCGTTCCGAATCCCGCCAGTTCATCTGGCAGGAAGTGACGATCAACTTCACCGCGCCCGAGGCGCCTGCTACGGACGACCCGTTCGCCGGCCTTGACCTCGAGGCCCTCTTCGAGGCCTACCGCGCCATGACCGTGCTGAACCTCAGCGACGCCTCGCTGTCGGGCTCCCTCGCGGGCGTGGACCTCGGCATGGCGGACCTGACGAACGCGAACCTGTCGGGCCTCGACCTGCGCGGTGCGAACCTGTCCGGCGCCATGCTTGTGGGCACCGACCTGTCGGGTGCGGACCTCTCCGGGGCTGACCTCTCCGGTGCGGTGTGGGTGCCGACCCTCGGCTTCGGTGCCGCGCCCGGCTTCGCCGGTGCGAACCTGTCCGGTGCGAACATGCTCGGTATGTTTGGCCTCGACCTCTCAGGAACGAATTTCTCGAACGCCGCGAACCTGAGCGGGGCCCTCTGCCCCGACGGGACGCTTGCGGACCTGACGGCCTGCGCCAGCGGGCCCACCCTGCAGCCAACCCCCGCGCTCGCGCCCCTCTTCGCGTCGAGCGCTGGCGGGCTGCGCATCGACGTTACCCCGCACGAGCAAACCCTGCGCTACGTCGGCACGCACCAGTTCATTCCCGGCGTCCCCACCGCCACCATGGCCTCCTCGGTCGTCATCGGCGAAGGCGCGTGGCGGACTTTTGTCGGCGACGAGGCGGCCGACGCGCACGCATCGACGACCTGGATGTTCGCGCTGCCCGACCTCGAAGGCGACGACCTCGTCGCGCTCCGGGCCAGCATCGAGGCCGACAGCCGCGTTGGCGCGGCCGAGGACTGGGAGACCGCCCATCAAGCGGTGGAGCGCAACGGCGGGCTGATCTTCGGCACGCAGGGGCTCCTCTCGCTGCAGTTTGTGGTCGCGAGTTTGGCCGCGGTCGCCTCCTCGTTCGTGTTCCTCTCGCTCGTGCTCAACCAGCGCCAGAAGGAACTCGCCATCCTCCAAGCCATCGGTGCGGCGCCCGGCCAGATTGTGCGGTTGGTTCTCTTTGAGA
>JALRLN010000155.1:0-1507 GCA_023254445.1 Candidatus Poseidoniaceae archaeon
GGCAGCGGGGTACTTCCCGTCCCCAACGAGCACCGTCGTGGCCGTGGCGCGCTCGTACAGGAGGAGTCGGTCCACGGTGCTGACGTTGACCACGGCGGCGAGGTGTGTCGGGCTCAAGTCGAGGTCAATGATGGTGGCGTTGGCCACGTCAGCGGGGAGCCCCCACGCCGCCATCGCTTCTTCTTGTTCGACGGGCGCCGAAGCGTTGAGCACGATGCCCACCGACCCTGTTGTTTGGAGCCGGCCGATGCGGACTTCGCCGGGCGCGTCGGACGTGGACCACGCCAATTCTGCACCTGACGTGGCCAGCACGCTCACGTTGGTGGCCGCTTCAGGGAGCGCGACGTCTTCGCCTGTGGACGTCCAAGCGTGCAAGCGGCCGTCGATCACGGCCAAGACCACCCCGCCTTCTGCGACGGCGAGGGAGGTCGGCCGGGCGGTGAGGGGGAGGTCGAGGACGGTGCTTCCCTGCACCTCGGTTTCCACCGCCACCAGCCGTGTGGCGTTGGCCATCACGAGCAGGCCTTGGTCGAGTGCGAAGGGGTCGCCTTCAGCCATAACAGGTTGGTCCACGAGGAAGGGTTCGTCGGGGAGGGTGAGGTCGTAGAGCAGCATCACGTGGGTGCCGCTTTGGTTGTCGAGGGACGCCAACCATCCATCGGCGGCCGTCGCACCTTCTGGAGCGACCGTCCCACCGGCAGGGAGCGCTTGATGCGTCAGATCGAACGTGACCACGAGGAAGACCACGACCAGAACCCCAATCAGGGCAAGGCCGGTCTCACGCGCTTCAGGTCGGCGGTACCGTCGTGCAAGGTCCACAACGGGTGCTGCGAGAGCGGCGAGCGCAATACGTGGGCGCGTGAGCAAGGAGGCCAACCGTGCGTTCATGGTGCGCTCGTCGCCAATGCGCCACACGAAATCCACACTCCGCTCCGTCAAGGCGACCGCCAGCGAGGCCACGAGCAAGCCACCAATGATGTCAGAAAGCCAGTGAATGCCAAGGTACACGATGGTAAACGCGGTCAGAAGGATGTACCCGAGGACGGTGTGCCGGTACCGTCGCCAGCGTCCGTCCTCGTCCCAACGAAGCAAGGTCAAGAAGACCACTGCGGGGATGCCGATGTGCAGGCTCGGCATGCCGTTTGTGAACGGGTCAATCCTTCGGAACCAGTCTGAAATTTCCGGATTGAGGTCATAGGCGAGGGTTTCCATGCCGGGAATCACGTCCCCCGTCACACGGACGTTGAAGAAGATGTAGAAGGGGACGGCAAGAACGTACACCCACGCGATGGAGAGGACAATGCGATCGGCCATCCAGCGGTCGTCGAAATACGCAACGTAGAAGACGGACACGTAGCAGATGAACATGAAGCCAGCCACGTAGAAATGGGTGAGCCACGACGTGAGCCACGGTGCCTCAAAGGCCTCCTGAACCCTCAGCACGAGGTCGCCTTCAATGGCGTACACCCACGGCGTCATGTCGAATCCGGCGCTCGCCATCAGGATC
>JALRLN010000155.1:1517-3249 GCA_023254445.1 Candidatus Poseidoniaceae archaeon
CGAGTCCTTTGCGTTGTAGATGATGAGGAGCAGGAGGACGTGCACCCAGTACCTCCGAATGAAGTCAACAAAGCCCGAGAGCGTCAATTTCGCCCAAGGAGGCGCATAGAACGGAAGCAGGATGACCCCCAACGCGAGGGCGCTCATCATCCAAGTGAGGTAGACTCCCTCCACGTCCTCCCCTTGTTGGTCCTCGCCACGACCCATCCTTCAAGGTTCAGCGACGTCGTGGCAAAAAGGGCGCACCTATCGGTGCGCTCATGAGGTGCCGGGGCGTGCGGGGTGCATGAGCGACGATGTGCTGTTGGTCGAACGGGTTCCCGTGAACGAAGACGACCCCGAAGTTGGCGTCGTTGTGGTCGCGACCATCAACCGTCCGGACAAGTTGAACGCGCTGAACCAAGCGGTGATGGGTGCCATCAAGGCCTTCTGCGCCGACGTCGAGCAGGACCCCTCCGTGCGGTGCATCGTCTTCACCGGAGCATCGCCAGGTCCCGCCCCAGAAGGGAAGCGACAGAAACCGAACGCCTTCGTGGCGGGGGCCGACATTTCCGAATTCCAAGGCCTTGGAAGCAACGAGATTCGGCCAATTTTCGAAGACAACGGTTGGGAGGCCATCTGGAGGCTCAGCCTGCCGACCATTGCGATGGTGGACGGCTTCGCCCTCGGCGGAGGATGCGAAGTTGCGGTGTCCTGCGACCTTCGCGTCGCCAGCGATCGCTCCCGGTTTGGCACACCTGAGATCAACCTCGGCCTCATCCCAGGTGGTGGTGGCACGCAGCGCTTGGCCCGCTTGATTGGGCACGGTCGCACAATGGAGATGGTGTACACCGGTGAGATGATTGACGCGCACGAGGCCTTCCGCATCGGGCTGGTCAACCACGTGACCGCCCCAGAGGCGTTGCGTGACCGCACCATGGCGCTGGCTCGAAGCATCGGCAGCAAGTCCTCGCACACGCTGCGCGTGGCGAAGGCCACCGTTCGTGCGGCCTTGGAGACCTCGCTCAGCGAGGGCGTTCGGGTGGAAGCGGACGCCTTCGCGAACCTCTTCGACACCGAGGACAAGGAGATCGGCGTCAACGCCTTCCTTTCGCGGGAGCCTGCCGTCTGGAAGCACCGTTGATGTGGGCAGCCCGGGGTCCCGCAGGACCCCGAGCCGCGGCCGCGGGACCGTTTGTCCCGTGTGTCGCAGCACCCGCACTTCAACGGATCTTGTACCGCTGGCGCACCTCGTCGGGGAGGTGGTGGAGGTGCGGACGGAACGTGCGGACGAACCACATGGGGGCGTTGACCTCCCATGCTCCGTTGACCCACTGCTGCTCTAGCCGTGCGTTCAGCAACGTCTGGACCATCCGCTCCGTCGTCGCTTTCCGTTCAGCATCGTTGCTGCAGCAAAGCCGAGGCTGAACGCGCTCGCGCTCGTTCGAACGCTTTCGCTTCGCGGCCTCAATCCGCTTCCCTGCCGAGCCTCCACTCGGTGCCTTCTGTGGCTTTTCGGCGCCACTCGCCATCGCCCGCTTTTGGCGGCGGGCCCGCCGTTCGCTCTTTCCAAGCCTGCTTCCCATGTTCTTCTTCTCCTTTGCCTTCGGCCTTCCTGGCTGAATAAACCAGAAAATTCCGAGATCAGGAGGGTGTCATGGGTGTTTCACGGTAGGACGTGGAGCCCGATGTATATGAACATGATGCTATCTTGTCAAGACAAGAACGGCTACGCCCATTGCTGGACGCTTGG
>JALRLN010000156.1 GCA_023254445.1 Candidatus Poseidoniaceae archaeon
GTCCGAGGGCGTGCCGTCCTTCGAGAACTGCTTGCCAAAGCGGCCTTCGGTGATGGCGAAATCACGGAACTTGACCTCCTGCCATTCCCCGTTCTCGTCCTTCACGCGGTGCCAGTCCTTGTTCGGGCTGGGGTTGCCGCGCAGGTCCCAGCGGTCCTGGAAGCGGGGGCCCTTCGACGGGTCGAAGATGAAGATCGGCCAGGCGCGGCTGCGGAGGGCGAGGTTGGCCTGTGCATAGGCCGCGTTGTCGGCCACGCCGTGCTCCGGTTGGCAGGTGGTGTACACCGAGACCACCGCGGGGCCCTTGTGGGCGTTGGCTTCGCGGATGGCGCGGTAGAAGTGGTTCGGGAGGGAGGTCACGGTCTGCGCCACGTACACGTTCGGGTGCATCGCTGCGATGGCGCCGAGTTCCTTGCGGAATTCCTGCTTGCCGGGAATGGCCGCGCCGTGGGCGTAGAACTTGGCGTTCTGCCCGGTGTAGGACGCCGTGGACGTTTGGCCGCCCGTGTTTGAGTAGACCTGCGTGTCGAGGACGAGGACCTTGATGTCCATGCCGCTGGCCATCATGCGGGACAGGGCACCGAAGCCGATGTCGTACATCGCGCCGTCGCCACCGATGACCCAGAGCTTCTTGTCGGTCCAGCCGATTTGGTCCCAGCGCACCCGCACGCCCATGGCGTCGGTCGGGCCGTTCTCGAAGAGCGAGTTCGTCCACGGGACGCTCCAGGGGTTGAACGGGTAGGTGCTTCCGTACACCGTCGAACATCCGGTCGAGTTGACGATGCCCCAGTTCTCGTTGCCGTGGTCGTACCCGAGGACGGCGGCCATCATGCGAAGGGCCGTGCCTTCGCCACAACCAGCGCAGGACCCCGCTCCGCCGACGTAGCCGAGGGCGTCCTCGCGGAGCATGATGTCCATCACCGATTTCTCGTTCACGAACTCCTGCTTGGTGTCGCCAAGCGAGGTGAAGAAATCGAACTCCTCACGGTGCTGGTCGAGGCCCTTGGCCTCCTTGGACACCATGGCGAGGGCTTCCTTGGAGCCGCACACGTCGACGCACTCCGCGCATCCCTTGCACTTGGACGGGTCGATGAAGATGCCAAAGCGACCGGGTTCGTCGCCCTTCTTCTCGCGCTGGTCCCAGTACTTGCGCACCTTCGGCCACATCGCTTCCATGGCCTCAACGTCGCCGTCGAAGTCCGCAAGGGCGGACTGGAGGTCGTCTTCGGAGACGACCTTGCCGAGGATGGCCGTGTCGGGGCACATGGTGACGCAGTCCATGCAACCGACGCACGCGTCGGCCTTGAACGCAGGAATCTCGTCCGCGATGTAGGAAAAGTCGCGCAGTCGGCCGCTGCCGGCGGCGATGATCGAGCGGCCGACCACCGCATCCGCAGGCAAACCACGGTCAGCGCTGCCGTCGTTGTACGAACCGACGATGCGTTGCTCGAAGTCGTTGACGTCAAAAAATTCAGGGTCATGGGCGGTCTTCTTGCGGGCGCGTTCGATGGTCATGCGTTCACCTCCACGGTGGCGGCAGCGCCGCCTTCGATGACATTGACCTCGCTGAACCCACGGCGAACGCAGGTGAGGTTGTCCTGCACGACCTGTTCGCCGCGCTTGCCGAAGTACTTCCGCAGGCTGCTTTCGATCGCCTCGAAGAGGGACGTTTCGTCCGTGCTCGACGCGAAGGGCGTGCTGCGCAGGAAGATGCCGAGCAGCACGATGCCCTGCATGCGAACGATGAGGTCGTCGCGGCTGCTCACTTCACGGGCGATGGCGGCCGTGTCGAGCCACAGCACGCGGAGCCCGCGCTCGGCGATGGTCGCACGTGCCCAGTCGGGGAGTGCGGCCAGCGCCTCCTCGTCGCTGGTGGCGGTGGTTTGCAGGAACACGGTGCCGCCTTGGCGCAGCCCCTTGAGCGGGTTGCCGTTCAGGAAGGCGAAGCGGTCCTGGACGGCGACGAAGTCCAGGATGTCCAGTTCGTGGTGGATGCGGATCCGTTCGTCGGCGATGGTGAGGTAGAAGTTCGTGGGCAGGCCCTTCTTTTCGGAGCCGTACTTGGGGTAGGCCTGCACGGTCTTTCCGAAGAGGTCAGCGGTCACGTCGGCGATGACCTTGTTCGTCGTCACCGAGCCGAATCCACCCACGCTATGGCCACGCATCGAGAAGGAGCCGTCGGGTCGACCATCGAATCCACCGACGGCGGGGAGGGCCGTGGCGTGGTCGATGCCGAGGGAGAAGTATCGTGGGGCTTCGTCCGACGCGAGCAGGTCGTACACGGCCACGATGTCACCGCTGGTGACGTCGCGAGAGCCGAGCCCGTAGGCGCCCGTATGGATGCGGGGGGCGCGCTCGAGGGCAGGGTAGCCGGGGGCGCCTTGCAGGGCGTCCATCATGGCGGCCTTGATCTCGGCCGTGAGCGGGTTGTCCTTGGCCAGGCCGTCGTCCATGCGCTCGAGCACGGCAACGCTCGAACAGTTTGCGACCGCCTCGACGATTTCCGCTCCGGGGAAGGGACGGAAGCAGGTCACGTGCACGCAGCCCACCTTCCGGCCTTCGGCCCGGAGGGCGTCGACGACGGTGGTGGCGGTCTCGATCATCGAGCCGATGCCAATGATGGCGTGCTCCGCGTCCTCCATGCGGTACGCATCGATCATCCCGTAGGGCCGGCCGGTGGCGGTGCTGAAAATCTCCATGGCCTCGAGGAGAGCTGGGCGCACGGTGTCCGTGAAGTGGCGCTGCGCAATCTTGCCCTTCATGTACGAATCCTGGTTCTGCACCACACCCGTCATGATGGGGTGCGCCGGGTCCATGAGGTTGCGAAGGTTGTCCGCGGGGTTGCCCACGAACTCCTCCATGAATTCGGGCTCGCACAGCAGGACGTTCTCGGTGGTGTGGGTCGTGAGGAAGCCGTCCTGGACGTTGAAGAAGGGCGTCGACGACGCCTCAGCGGCACGTCGAGCGATGAGGGCGAGGTCCCCGGCCTCGGTCGCGTTGCGAGCGAAGAGGATGCCCCAGCCGGTGTCCGCCACGCCCATGATGTCGTCGTGGCCGGCGTGCACGTTCAGGGAATGGCTCGTCATCGCGCGGGCGCCGATGTGGAAGACGACGGGGAGGCGCTTGCCGCTGATGACGTAGAGTACCTCCTTCATCAGGATCAATCCTTGGCCGGAGGTGAAGTTCGTCACCCGACCCCCCGCAAGCGCGTAGCCTTCCGCGGCGGACGCACTGG
>JALRLN010000157.1 GCA_023254445.1 Candidatus Poseidoniaceae archaeon
TCCTTGGACCCTGTCGAAAACGAGGCGGTCGTTGCTGATGTCCTCCAACGGTGCCCGTGGATGGAGGTGCTCCCGCTGCCAAGCACCGCGTTTCCGGGACTTGTGCTTCGGGAGGGGTTGACCGAATGGACCCTGCTGGCCGACGATGGCAGCCCGATGCACGATGAGATGGAAGGCATGGACGCGTTCCGTCCTCCCGATGCGTCCCTTCACGCGGCGTTGCGGAATACGCGAAGGCTCCACCCGGAGGACAACGACACGGGTGGGTTCTACCTCGCCCTGCTCCGTCATCGGCCGGAAGCAACGCCCGAGGGCATCGCGAGGACGCTCGTTGGCAGCGACGTGGAGGGGCGCGGCTACCTTCGCGACCCTGCTCCACGAAGCCGGCATGACGTGGACCCGGCAGACGGTTCGGACGTCGACGATCTGACAAAGGACCACGCGCTTCCGAAGGGGCTCGCGTGGTGGCGGCGCGGCAAGCGACTGGCCATCAGCCCCTCGTCCGCCAAGCACCGGTTGTGGACACCGGACACCCCGGACGGAAAGGGTGGTCGGCACCGAGGAGCGGCGTTTCATCCCCTCCGGGTGATCCACATCGGGCTCCCGGTGTTCGCGAACAACAAGGGGCATTGGCGCATCCGGCAGGAGGGGCTCACGGCGATTGAGCGTCGCGGTCGAGCGAACGCTGTCGAGGTACCACAGGACCTTGCGCTTCGCTTGCTGCACGGTGAGGCGCTTGAGGTGGACGAAGCCCCTCCACAACTTTCCCAAGGCGCGTGCCTTGTCGCGTGTTCCACCAACGACGGGCACATGCTGTTGCCCGTTTGGGTGCAGGCCAAAGTCACCCTGATGCTCGATGAGGAGGAACGACATGTGCTGATCCTCCGCCTGACCGGACATCTCCCCACGGAGGACGAGTCGTGAGGCTCGGCCATGCCCTGCTGCTGGTTTTGTTGATGCTCCCGCTGGCCAGTGCCGCCACCCCATCCTCAGCCGTGCCGGTTGAGCAGGACCCTGTGCTCGTCGAGTGGTTCCATGGCGATGGTCACGACGACGTTCTGCACTGGCTTGAGGCGAAAGCAAAAGCAGGCGAGGTGCGATTGCTGCACTGGCGCTTGAACGCCGAGCAGGAAGGTTCCTCCTTCCCAGACGACGATGCAAGGCTCCGAGCGGAAGCGTTCGGCATCGACGCGGGCCCTGCCGTGGTGGTGGACGGCGAGCCCATTGTGGACCTCGACCTTGCGTCCTTGCAAGCCGCTGTCGACGCCATCGCGCCCCGCAATGCGTGGATGAACTGGGACATGAGCGTGAGCGTGAGGATGGTCGAGGAGGGGCCCACGGTCGTCTTCGACGGAAGCGTGACCCCCCTTCGGACGTTGCCGTCGGGTTCGATGGTGTTGCTCGCCCTTACCGAGACCAGCGCGGTCGACGATGAAGGGCGGCAGGCCCGGCACCTCGTGCGCGACATGCGGCCCGAGGCTGCGTTCAATCGAACGGAAAACAGCACAACGGAGGTCGCATGGTACCTAACCCCAGAGCACCTCACCGCTGCTGGCGTGGACCTTACCTCGTCCGACCTTGGCTACAGCGTGACGTTGTTGCTTGTCGACGGGGGCACGGTGCTTGAGGCACGGAGCATCCCGCTTCCGTCGAGCGTGACCACCCACGACGCCCGAACAGCGCTCGCGCTGCTCCCCTTCACGTCGGTGGTCGTCGTGATCCTGATCCTCTTCTTGCGCAGTGAAATCTCGACAGCAGACGCCCTGCCCCGCTTGATTGCAGCACCGTGGAAGCATGGAGAAGAGGTCGTGGTGCACGTTGCTGCTGCGAGCGCAGGATGCGTGCTCACCCGGATCGACGCGTTGCCACCATGGACCGTTCGCTGGTCACGTCAGGTGCAGGTCCCTGCAGGGACGGCGACCGAACTCCGGGTCCGGCCCTCGAAGGGCGGCGAAGCGCCGCTTCACCTCGACATTGGGCTCGATGTGGACGGGTACGGGGGTTGGGTGCAACGCCTGTCGGTCGAACGCGAGGACTGATGGTCGAAGCGTTCATGGCCGCGGCCTCCGGAGCCAACGCGATGGCGGACCTCGACAGCACCGACCGGGCCATCCTCCACGCCTTGCTGGTCGACGGCCGGCTAAGCCAGCGTGAGGTGGCCAAACGTGTTGGCGTGGCGCAAGGAACCGTCACGAACCGCCTGCGGAGGCTCGAGGAAGACGGCATCATCCATGGGTACGAAGTTCGGCTCGACGCGGAGCGCCTCGGTTGGGAGATGACGGTCATCGCAGGGCTTCGGATCGAGAAAGGCAAGATGATCGACGTGCAGCGGACCATTGCCAGGGACCCTCGGGTGTTCGCAGTCTACGACGTCACGGGGGATTACGACTCGATGGTGCTTGCTCGCGTTCAAAACCGGGCGGACCTTGACGACCTGACGAAAACCGTGCTCACCATCGACCACGTCACGCGTTCTCACACCCACGTCGTGCTGAACACCGTCAAAGAAGACGGGGTGGCCCTACCGCCCCTCGTCGGTGAGGATGTCAACCAGTCCTGACAATCCTTCCACCGTTCGTGTTTCGGGTTTCAAACACCGCATCAGCACGTCCCTGGCCGATGTGTTGACCTTCACATCGAAGGCTTCCAAACGACGGCAAAAGGTGGACTGCAACCGCCCACCGGTCCGGTCCCAGTCCATCAAAACGTGCAAGGCGGGGCCCCCGTCCGGCCCGCGCGTCCCGTAGGTTTCAACGAGGTGGGCGACGCGTCGTCCGACGTCCCAGCCCCTGTTGACCACCTCAAAGGGACCGGGAAGCCCAAGGGCACGAAGGGCAGCAACGTCCCGAGGCCCCTCCACAAGCACGGGGCGGCCGTGCTCCAGCTGGTCGGCAATCACGTCGCGCAGCGCTGCTGCTGCCTCTTCATGCCGGGGGTGCCGAGGGCCCGGCACCCTCACTCCTCCTCAAGCGTCAACGGGACCTTGGGCCCATGTACGATACCCGACCGTGCGGCTTGAACGGCGAAGACAGCCACCAACATGAGCGCGACGTCCACCAAGCGAGGCCCAGTGTTGTGGGTCAGCATGGTGGCTGTGCGACCGCCAAGCAGGAAGAGCGCTCCCACCCACAGCCCCAGAGGGACCAACGGGAGGTCCGGCGCCACCGAACGGGCGAGCCCGACGAAGATCACCAAGGCAACGAGGTTCAGAAGCA
>JALRLN010000158.1:0-2898 GCA_023254445.1 Candidatus Poseidoniaceae archaeon
CGGCCGCGACGCCCGCCTCATCAGCGGCACCCTTTCCACGGGAGGATTCCGACGCAAATCCGACCTTCGACATCATCTGAACGCGACGGGAGGCGACGTGCGGATCGGCATCGGCGTGCATGGCCGAGGCGAGCGCCACGACGACCATCACGTTGAGATCCATCACCACCTCGGCCACACGACCTCCTCTCTAGTCGCCAACACGGCCTGCGGCGACGCGTCCCGCAGCATTGGCACGGGCAGGCTGGTCATCGCCCCCGGCGCCGACGGCAGCGACGCCGGGCAGGTGTTCCGCAACTTGCTCCTGTCGGAATCCGCAAGGGCGGACGCCATTCCAGAACTTGAGGTGCTGGCCGACGATGTCGCTGCCGCCCACGGGGCCGCCAGCGCCGCCATCGACGAAGGGCAAGTCCACTACCTCATGTGCCGTGGCCTTGACCGCGCATCAGCAGAAGACCTCGTCGTGGAGGGCTTCTTGGCCGCGGCCTTCAGCGAACTCAACCACGACCGCCTCGTTGGCGTGCTTCGCGACCGGCTCATCGTTCACCTCGACTGTGCCCAGGAGTGGTGAGGATGGTCGACCCGGCCGATTTCCCAATCCTCTCGCGGACGGTGCACGGCAACCAACCGCTCGTCTACCTTGACAACGCAGCGACCACGCAGAAACCTGCGGTCGTGATCGACGCGATGGACGCCTATTACCGGCACAGCAACGCGAACGTGCACCGAGCGGTGCACGCGCTCGCCGGCGAAGCAACCGATGCCTACGAAGCCTGTCGAGCGACCTTGCGAACGTGGTTCAACGCTGAACGGGTGGTGCTGACCTCCGGCACGACCGAAGCGATCAACCTCGTTGCTCACGGATGGGGCCGCGCCGTGCTCAACGAAGGGGACGCGATCGTCCTGACCGAGATGGAGCACCACAGCGACATTGTGCCGTGGCAAATGCTCGCCAAGGAACGCGGCATCGAGGTGCGCTACGTGCCCGTGCTGCCGGACATGACCTTGGACATGGAGGCCTACGAGGCGTCCCTCGAGGGAGCGAAACTCGTCTGCGTCGTCCATACGTCGAACGTGCTCGGCGTGCGCAATCCCGTGGAGCGCATCATCGAACGGGCCCACGCCGTTGGCGCACGGGTTCTCCTCGACGCCGCGCAAGGGGCGCCGCACACCCGCATCGACGTCAAGGCCCTCGGTGCGGATTTCCTCGCGGTTTCCGCGCACAAGATGCTGGGGCCCACCGGGATTGGGTGCCTGACCATCACCCAGGCGGCCTTCGACGAGATGCAGCCCTTCATGGGCGGTGGCGACATGATCGAGCACGTCAGCCTCGAAGGCTCCACCTACCAGTCCAACGAACACAAATTCGAGGCAGGCACGCCACGCATCGCGGAAGCCGTTGGGTGGAAGGTCGCCATGGACTACCTCGCCGAAGTTGACCTCGAGGCGGAACATGAGCGCCTGCTCGGGATTGCCCGCTGGACGGCGGAGCAACTTCGCTCCCTTGGCTGCACGGTGTACGGCCGCCACGGCGACCATGACTCGGCGGTCGTCTCTTTCCTCCACCCCGGCCTTCACGCCGAGGATTTTGCTCACCTGCTCGATGCTGCTGGCTTCGCTGTGCGTACGGGGCACCACTGCGCTCAGCCCTTGCTCCACCGGCTCGGGATCGACAGCACCGTCCGCGCCTCGTTCTACCTCTACAACACGATGGCCGAAGCCGAGGCCTTCATCGAACGCGTGACCCATGTGCTCGCTCGCTTCGGGGGGAACGCGTGATGGTGTCCGAGGCGCTCGCGGAGGTCCTCGAGGAGTTCGAGGCCATCGAGGACCGAACCCAGCGGTTTGAGTTGCTCTTCGACCTCGCCGACGACGTCACCGAACTGCCAACCGATGAATGGTCGGAGGGCAACCGGGTGAAGGGCTGCCAATCCCAAGCGCACATCGACGTGCGCGTTGAGGACGGCCTCGTCCACCTCCGCGGAGGCGCTGATGCGCGCATCGTTCAGGGCCTCATGGGCTTGCTGAGCCTCGGGATGAACGGACAAACCGTGGACGTCGCACGCCAGGTGACCCTCGACATCGTCGAAGCGACCGGCCTGCTCAATTCGCTCACGCCGAGCCGGTCCAACGGATTCCGGACCATGTACGACATGGTCATGTCCACCATGGGGGAGGCGTGACCATGGTCGATGCCGACGCGGTCCGGGAAGCCCTTCACGAGGTGGAAGATCCCGAACTGGAGATTTCCATTGTCGAGTTGGGTCTAGTCTACGACATCCGCATCGAGGCTCGCGACGACGGGCCCCACGCGGAGATCGACATGACCCTCACCAGCCCGGGGTGCCCCGTCGCGCCCCAGATCATGGCCGCGACGCACCGCGCTGCGCTCACGAGCGGCGTGGCCAGCGTCCACGTCAACCTCGTCTGGGTGCCGCGCTGGGACCCGCGCGTCCATGCCTCGGAAGACGCAAAAATGGACATGGGCGTCTGGGACTGACACAAACCGGCCCTCAGGAGGTCGAGCAGCATGCATGCCTTCGGCGTCGACATTGGTGGAAGTGGCGTTCGTGCCGCGATCGTCGACACCGAGGCAGGTCGACTTCGTGCAGCAGCCACGCGCTTCGCTCATGGAACGGCGTTCGATGCTGAGGACGTGGTGCCTCGCCTTCGTGAGGTGCTGCTGAACGTGCCTGACGACCTGCCGGTTGGCGTTGGATTCCCTGGCGTCGTGCAGCGCACCACGGTGGATAGCGCCCCCAACCTCGGGCCCACATGGGAGGGTCTGAACATCTCGGAGGCCCTCGGACGTCCCGTCGTGCTGCTCAACGACGCGGATGCTGCCGCAACCGCCGAGCGCCACCTCGGTGCAGCGAGGGACGAAGGCGGCACCGTCCT
>JALRLN010000158.1:2908-3206 GCA_023254445.1 Candidatus Poseidoniaceae archaeon
GACGATCGGCACAGGGCTCGGGACCAGTGTGCATCGAGACGGCGTGCTGGTGCCGAACCTCGAATTGGGGCTCCTTCCGCATCCGACCCGGGGCGGCGTCATCGAAGCACATGCAAGCGGGAGGGCGCGGCAGGAGGAGGGCTTGGACCTCCGCGCATGGGCGGAGCGGTTTCAGGAGGCCCTGGACCTCTACGAGGGGTGGCTGAACCCCGACCTGATCGTGCTCGCGGGTGGCATCACGGAATCATGGGAGCAATGGTCCGGCTGGCTCACCACGCGGGCGACCTTGCGCAAGGCC
>JALRLN010000159.1 GCA_023254445.1 Candidatus Poseidoniaceae archaeon
TGTCGCCCTTCACCCCCTCGACGTTGATCCGGCCGTAACGCCCGATCTTCTTGCCGGCGACGAAGCTTGTCACCAGCTCGCGGCCCGGACCCGAGACCAGATACATCCGCCCGCCGACTGCGGCGATCAGCAGCAGGGCGGCAAGGATCGTGGCGTGCTTCGCCTTCATCGGACGAAGGTGGTGGAGATGGTGCATCAAGCCATCTGCGCTCCATGAGGGGCGGACGAACATGTTCGTGCAGGCCATCAAGCCGGGAGGGCGTGAGGGTCCACCATGGCCACCGTGGACCTGACCGCCGACACCTTCGAAGCAACCGTCGAGGAAGGAGGCATCCTCTTCATCGATTTCTGGGCCGGCTGGTGCGGCCCGTGCAAGGCCTTCGCGCCCGTGTACGAGCGTGTCTCCGAGGAGTTTCCCGACGTGGTCTTCGGCAAGGTGGACACCGAGGCGGAGCAGGAACTCGCCGGCGCCTTTGGCATCCGCTCCATTCCCACCACGGTGGTGTTCAAGGAAGGCATTGGGGTGTTCATGCAGCCCGGCGCCCTTCCTGAAGACGCGTTGCGGGACCTCGTAGCGAAGGTGAAGGACCTCGACATGGACGAAGTCCGGGCCGAAATCGAAGCCCAGGAAGCGGCCATGGAGGCCGAGGCCGCAGCGCTCGAGGACTGAGCGCCGGGGGGCGTCATCCTCAAAGCAAAGCGGAGGGGGCCACGAACCGTGCGCGTTCAGGCCTTGCTCCTCGTGCTCCTGATGCTGGCGGGTCCGCTGGCAGGATGCCTTGGCGAGTCCGAAGGGGACCCGGTCGAGCAGACGGCCTCGGGCATCCCCGACCCGTGGGACCGTGCTGACCTGACCTACGACGATTCCGACGTGTTCAGCCGGGTCACGGTGAACGGGTCCTACGGCATCGACGCCGTTCGCTCCGTCTACGTCCCCGTCGACACGATCACCGCCGCAGACGGCGGCGCCGGCGTCACCGGTGGCGCCGAGGTGCATCTCGGCCTGTGGTTGCCGGTCATCGAGGGCTGCGACTGGGACGCAGCAAACCTGACCGAGGACTGCCATGTCCCGGTCATCACGGACATCGGTCCGTACTACGCGGACGGTGACGTGGACGCCCTGACCCCGGCCGACCGCCTTGCCCGCTTCCTCATCGAGAACTACGTGCCGCACGGCTACGGCGTGGCCCAGGTCTCGGTGTTCGGGACGGGCGACTCCAACCACTGCATGGACCTCATGGGCACCGACGAGCAGCGGGGCATCGACGCGGCCGTGACCTGGCTTGGTTCGCAGCCGTGGTCCAACGGCCGCGTCGGCATCATCGGCAAATCCTACGACGGCAGCACGCCGTGGCAAGCGGCGACCTTCGGGAACCCCTACCTCGCGACCATCGTGCCGATGTCGGGGCTCATTGGCGTCCACGAACTGATGTGGCGCAACGGCAGCATGGAGGCCCGTGGAATGATCATGCATAACGGCGTCTACGGCTCCTTCGGCATCGACGGCGAGGCCTCGGACGCGGAGAACCTCTGCGAGGGCTACGTGCAGGGCTACGCAAACGGTCCAGCGGCTTACCTCAGCGGGGGGATGGTCGACTTTGCAGGCAACTCCTATTGGACGGAACGCTCCTTCCTGAGCCGCGTGCTGGAGAACTACGAGGGATCGATCTACATCATTCAGGGAATGCAAGATTGGAACGTCGACCCCCACATGGCCTTCCCCACCCACCAGCTGGTTGAGGACGCGGGCATCGAGGTGAAGACCCTCGCTGGGCAGTGGGCGCACGATTACCCGGACCGCGTCGCGGGGCACAGTTCCCAGAGCAGCGGCCGCGGTGCGGAGGCCTATCCGTACACGCTCCGATGGGACTGGGCGGACGAAATGCTCCGCTGGTTCGACTGGTACCTGATGGATGAGGGGGAAGCGCCGGTGCTTGGCGTTGAGATGCAAGACAACCGTGGCGGATGGCGCTTCGAGTCGACGTGGCCTCCTGAGGACGTGGACCTCGTCACGTACGCCGGTTCCGACCTGAATCCCTCTGGGGCCTCGATTTCAACCACATCCAGCATCACGATGACCGTCGGTCCGTTTGAGGAGGAGGTGCGGATCACCGGCATGCCCACCTTCCACATCCCCGTCACGCCACACACGACGAACGGCGCCCACGGCTTCCTTGAGATGACGGATTCCAGCGGAATGCACCTCGGTCACGCGGTCATGGATTTCCGCTTCCACGCCGGCGGGCGCGACGGGCAAGCGGTGCTCGCCCCCTTCTCGACGGTCGTGGGCAAGATGGAGTTCTTCGCGATGGACGTCGTCCTTGAGGCCGGCGAGACCCTCACCATCACCATGTCCCAAACGGGTGAGGACTACGTCCCTTCCCCGGCCGTGGTCGGCCAGTACAGCGTCAACTGGGACGAAGCGGTGCTCACCTTGCCGATGCTCGACCGTTCCTGCGGGGACCTCTTCCAGGCCCCGATGCAGACCTACGGCGACGACGCTGGGCGAGTTTGCTGATCAAAAGGCGTCAAGGATCGACCGGAACACCTCACGGGCCGGTCCCTCCGAGCGCTCGACCAAGCGGCGAACGATGAGTTCCGGCGTGCTCCGGGCGAGGTGGTTCCGTCGTGGCGTGCGGTCCACCACCAGTTCGAGGTGCTCGTCGAGGCCACGTGCCTCGATGCCGTCGATGCGCAGGTCGTCGCGCTTGGTGGCCTCGATGATGGCTGGCGCGAGGTGGGTGACGAGCACCATGGCCGTCCCCTCATGCGCCTCCGCAGCAAGGAGCATGCCGGCGATGATGCGGGCGCCAGCGCCCGGTTCGGTGATGGCCTCCAACTCGTCGGCCAGGATGAGCTTCGACGCGGGGTCGCTGACCACCGTCGCGAGGTCGACCAAGGTCTGCTCCAACGCACCCGCCGATTGCGTGCCGCCCGCCTTGGCGAGCACCTCAAGCCGCTCCACGCGCCCCACGACGGCCGCGTCCGCCGGAACGGGAAGGCCCATGTGCGCGAGAATGCAAGTCAGGCCAAGCAATTCGAGCAGGGTGGTCTTTCCACCGCTGTTCGCTCCGGTGAGCAGGGCCACGGACTGCTGGTCGGCGTCCGCAGCACAGCGTCCGAGGCCGTAGGTCACCGCATCCGGCTCAAACCCGAGCAGCGGATGGCGTCCTTCGACAACGCCAAGCCCG
>JALRLN010000015.1 GCA_023254445.1 Candidatus Poseidoniaceae archaeon
CCACGGTCGGGTCGTCCGGGAAGAAACCGTCCTCGCTGTTGTCGAAGACGAGGTGCTGCGCTCCGGCCGAGAGGGCCATGAGGAGCACGAGCACCACAAGCAGGGTGGTCTTGGGACGGGACGTGGAGGCGTTGGTCAACCCATGGAGCAACCCGGACATGTTCGCCTGTGAGCAAATTAAGATTATAATGCGATGTTTTTCAACACCGCGCAGTACCCCGTTTCATCGGCGTTCGGAGATTTCCTTGAGGAGGTCGCTCTGGAAAGCGTCGAAGGGCACGCCCTTCTGTTCCTCCCGATCCGGACCAAGGAAGGTCACGGTGCGCTGCTCGGCCTCCTCGTCACCAAGGATGAGCAGGTAGGCCGGGCGCATGCGGCGGTGGGTTCGCAACTTCTTCCCGATGGTGTCGTCGCTGTCGTCCACCTCGACGCGAACGCCCGCTTCGCGCAGGCTCGCGGCGACCTCGCTGGCGTAGGCACGGTGCTTCTCGGAGATGGTGAGCACGTGCACCTGCGTCGGCGAGAGCCAGGTGGGGAACATGCCCTCGAAGTGCTCGATGAGCACGCCGACGAAGCGCTCCATCGACCCGAAGGGGGCGCGGTGGATCATCACCGGGCGGTGCATCTCGCCGTCGCTGCCCTTGTACCACAGGTCGAAGCGCTCGGGGAGGTTGTAGTCCACCTGCACGGTGCCCAGTTGCCACTCGCGGCCGATGACGTCCTTCACAACGAAGTCGATCTTCGGGCCGTAGAAGGCGGCCTCGCCGGGCTCTTCGGTCCACGGCACGCCGAGGCTGTCGGCAGCGTTGCGGCACGCCGCCTCGGCCCGGTCCCAGCGTGCTGGGTCGCCGACGTATTTCGAGGAATCCGGGTCGCGCAGGCCAACACGCACGCGGTAGTCGTTCATCCCGAGCGTCCCGAAGATGATCTGCACGAGTTCGATGCAGCCAAGGACTTCCTGCGCGATTTGGTCTTCGGTCACGAAGAGGTGGGCGTCGTCTTGGGTGAAACCACGGACGCGCGTCATCCCCGAAATTTCGCCGGATTGTTCCCAGCGGTACACGGTGCCGAATTCCGCGAGGCGGAGCGGCAGGTCGCGGTAGGAGCGGGGGTGTGAGGCGTAGATCTTGACGTGGTGCGGGCAGTTCATCGGCTTGAGGAGGTAGCCTTCGATGTCCCCGGCGCTCATGAGGTTCGAGAGTTCACCGCAGGTGCACCCCTCGTCGGCCAGCCGCTTCATCAGGTCCCGCTCGACGAGCGGCGGGTACTGGCTGTCCTGGTAGTACGGGAAGTGGCCCGAGGTGCGGTAGAGGTCCAACTTTCCGATGTTTGGCGTGAAGACCTGATGGTAACCCTGGCGTCGAAGGTGATGGGAAATGAAGTCCTGGAGTTCTTGGCGGAGAACCGCACCACGGGGCGTCCAGAGGATGAGGCCTTGGCCCACCTCCTCGTCGACGTGGAACAACTGCAGGTCCTTGCCCAAGCGTCGGTGGTCGCGCTTTTTTGCTTCCTCGAGGCGCTGGAGCGTGTCTTGGAGCGCCTCCTTCGACGGCTCCACGAGCCCGTAGATGCGCACGAGTTGTTCGCGGGACTGGTCACCGCGCCAATAAGCCGTGGACACCGACGTGAGCCGCACGTGCTGCAGCATGGCGGTGGAGGGCACGTGAGGGCCAAGGCAGAGGTCGTACCATTCGCCCTGCCGGTAGATGGTGGAGCCGTCGCCGGCCTCAAGTTTGTCGTCAATGATTTCGATCTTGTACGGGTTGTGCGCGAAGTGCTCGCGCAGGTCGTCTTCGTCGAGTTCGACCCGCTCCACCGTATGGTTGCGACGGGCGATTTCGTGCATCTTCTTCTGAATCGCCTTGAGGTCAGCCTCGCCGATGGGTTCCATCGCGAAGTCGTAGTAGAAGCCTCGGTCGATGGCCGGGCCGATGGTCGGTTTGGCATCGGGGTACAGCGCCATCACGGCTTGGGCGAGCAGGTGCGCCGCGGAGTGGCGCAGGATGTGGAGGCCAGCGTCGCTGTCGGCCGCGATGCCGGTCACGCTGCAGTCGACAGCGATCGTCGTGGAGAGGTCACGCTCGGCACCGTCCACCAGCGCAGCGACGCAGCCGTGCTTCCGGCCGAGCGCATCGGTGACGACCTCACCGACGGTCACGCCAGCGGCGTATTCGTTCACCGTGCCGTCGGGCAGCGTGACGTTGACCATGGTCATGGAAGTCCCCTGCTGCGACGGTCGGGCGGGAGGACTTGAACCGTGCGTCGTTGCAAGGCTCACCACTCGATGTCCTCGTCGTCCGCAAGCGCCACGGAGGGTTTTGCGCTGAGCTCAACGTGGGGGGCCTCCGACGGCCCCTTCCCCTCGAGCACGATGGTGTCGGGGACGGTGGCCTGCGTTGGCCCGCTGTAGTTCACCGGGGCCTCCAACGGAGGTGGCGATGCCTCCTCAAGAGGGGTGGATGCCTCGCTGGCCTCGTCCGTGTTCATGGCTGCAATACCTGCTGCGAACAAGTCTTCGACACGGGGTGTGGTGTCGTCGGGGTGACGCTGTTCCATGGGCTTTGATGCCCTCTTCTGCGCATGAAGGTGCCGCAGTCCCGAGCGGAGGTTGATGAGGTTCCTGCCGCTCGCCGAAGCATGCGCATCGGTCTCGTGGTCAACCCCGACGCTGGACTTGGGGGCAAGTTGGCCTTCAAGGGCAGCGATGGACGTGCGGCAGAAGCCCGTGCCGCGGGTGCCCAAGACCGTGCGGGGCCTCGGATGGCGGAAGCGCTGACCGTGGCCTCAACCTTGGTGTCCTCACCGCTGAACCGCACTGGGGTGACGTTCGAGGTTCTGGGTTGGTCAGGGCGCATGGGTGGCGCCTGGGTGCCCGAAGGGTTCGCTTTCGAAGCCCTCGGGGCCACGCCCTCTTCGACGTCTGCGGAGAGCACCATCGCCCTTGTGGAGGCGCTCGTCGAGGCGAAGGTCGACCTCCTTCTCTACGCCGGAGGCGACGGAACCACCCGAGACATCGTGCAGGCCCTCGCTGCGTGCGGTGAGGAGGCCTCCAAGGTGCCCTTGATCGGGGTGCCTGGTGGCGTCAAAATGCACAGCGGCTGCTTTGCCACGACCCCCGAAGCAGCCGCGGACGTGCTGCTCGCCTATGCCCTCGGCGACCTGCGATGCGCGGTGACGGAAGTAATGGACCTCGACGAAGAGGTGTACCTGCAGGGCGAATGGCGCGTTCGGATGTACGGCGAGGCGATGACCCCAGCGAGCCCTCGCTACATGCAGGGGGCCAAGGAACAGGTGGAACGGGAGTCCGAAGAGGACACCATCGAAGGGATGGCAGAGCATGTGGGCCTCTTGCTTGAGGACCCGGACCTGTTGGTCGTCTGGGGCAGCGGGGGAACCCTCCGCGTGATGGGCGAACACCTCGGCCTGGACCTCACGCTCCTCGGCATCGACGTGGTCCATGCTGGGAGCGTGCACCGTGACCTCGACGAAGCGCGGTTGCTTGACCTCATCCGGGCGCATGACGGGCCGCGTTTGCTCTTGCTTTCACCGATGGGCGGTCAAGGGTTCTTGATCGGCCGCGGAAACCTCCAGCTGTCGCCCGATGTGCTGCGGTCGATTGGGTTGGAACACCTCCTCGCGGTCGCCACGCCGTCGAAGTTGCTTGGCCTGGAGGCCTTGCGCATCGACACGGGCGATCCCTCCCTCGACGAAGAATTCCGAAACCGTCGCTTCGTGAAGGTGCTGCAAGGGTTCCGCACCACGCGCGTCATTCGGGTGCACGGTGCCTAAGCCGTGGACGGGTCATTCATCCTCAACGACCGTGGGGGCCTGAAGCGCCACATCGATGCTCGGGAGTTCCTGCAGGTTCGCAGCCGTGTTGTCGGACACCTGAAGGGCCTCGAGACGGCGTGCTTGAGGAAGCACGCGTCCCTCCCAACTGCTGACGGCTTTGTTGTACGCCTCTGAGGCCTTGCCCAAGTCCTTCCCAACTTTGGAAAAATGGCTCGACCAGACCGACATCCGGCTGTAGAACTCCCGTGCGGTGCTGACGATTTCTTCCGCCTGTTCTGCAAACTGCACCTGCTGCCACGTCAGGGCGACCGTGCGCAAGAGGGCGATGAGCGACGCGGGTGAGGCGATCACGACCCTTCGGTCCATGGCCCATTCGTGGAGTCCGGGGTCGCGGTCAAACGCGGACGAGATCAGCGCCTCGGACGGCACGAACATCACCACGAACTGTGCCCGGTCCCCGAAACTGCTCCAGTATTCCTTGCGGGTGAGTTCGGTCACCCTGCTTCGAAGGGCCTTTGCGTGCTGGTCGAGCAAGGCTTCACGCTGTGCGCCTTCTTCGGTTTCCAAGGCCTCGAGGTAATGCTTGGCCGTCGCTTTCGCGTCGATGGGGATCACCCCGTCTCCGGGCAGGTTGACAACCACGTCCGGCCGCCCTGTGTCGGTGCTGGCCTGCTCTTCGAAATCGGCATGAGGGTTCATTCCGGCAAGTTCGAGGATGTTTCGAAGGGCGACCTCTCCCCAATCGCCACGTACAGCGGAGGACCGTCTGAGGGCCGTTGAGAGGTTGCTGGCTTCGTTGCCCAGGCGGGAGGCGAGCGCGCCGACTTCCTGCATTTGTTTCTCCACGCCTGCGATGGCGCCGATGCGCTTCTCCTCCAGGGCCAACGTGGCTTCACCAAGGCTGGCCAAGGATGCCTCGATGGGTTTCACCAGCCCTTCCATCTCTGTGATGTTGGCCTTGGCTTCCTTCTCTGCTTCGCTTTGAAGGCGCTTGAACCGCTCCTCGGCAAGGTCGAGGAAGTCCTTGCGTTGCTGTTCTGCCAGCCGGCCGCTCAAGGCCATCATCCGGTCTTCAAGCGCCTGTTCTTGCCCTTGCGCAGCGGCGATGGAGGCTTCGAGGTGGGCGATGCGCGCCATGTCTTCAGCACGGGTCTCTGCTGCTCGACGGGCGGCGAGGCTCCAGGCAACAAAACCCACAACGCCGGCGAATCCAACGGCGATGAGGGTGGTTTCCAGCACGGTCATGGTGCGGAAACTTCGTCGACGGTTCTTGAAGGGCGGGCTTCAGGGAAGCGGCTGACCCGAGGCGGCGAGGACCAAGCCAAGGAAGGGGGGGCTTGCTCGTCCGGGTCGGGACTTGAACTCTGGATGGTACTGCACGGCGACGAAGTAGGGATGGTCCGCGATTTCCAAGATCTCACACCGCTGACCCGTCTCGTCCTTGCCCACGAAGGTCAAGCCGGCCGCCTCGAGGCGTTCGATCAGGTCCGGGTTCACTTCGAAGCGATGGCGGTGGCGTTCGTCCACGCTGGCCGCGCCGCCATAGAGCCGACGGATCCTGCAGTCGTCCACTTGGAACAGGGTTGGGCGGCTGCCCAACCGCATCGTACCACCGAGGTGCGTGGTCGAAATTTCGGGCATGAAGATGACCGCGGGGTTGGGGCAGTCCTCGTCGAACTCGGTGGAGGTGGTGCCTTCCATGCCGAGCACGTTTCGAGCGAAGCCGATGGTCGCGACCTGCAGGCCAAGGCAAATGCCGAGGTACGGCACGTTGTTGGTGCGCGCGTGCTCGGCGGCGAGGATCTTCCCCTCAACCCCACGCGCTCCGAAACCGCCCGGGACCAGCACGCCATCGGCGCCTTTCAGCATGGCCCATGCTTCGTCGTGCGCAGCGGGTTCGCTGCCCGGTTCCAGGTGTTCGGCCTCGAGCCAGTCGATCACCAACCGCCGGTTGGCGGCCATGGCGGCGTGCTGCAGCGCCTTGATGACCGAGAGGTACGCGTCCGAGAGGTCGGTGTACTTGCCAACCATCGCAATGCGGACCTCCTCCGTGAGCTTGTCGAGGTGGTGGGCCATCCGCCGCCAATCGTCCAGCAGCCCGCCGTCCTGCACGCTCAAACCAAGGGTGGCACAGAGCCCCTGTTCTTCGAGCATGAGCGGCACGTGGTAGATGTTCGGCACGTCGTGGGTGCTGAACACCGCCGTGGGCGCCACGTGGCAGAAGGCGGCGAGTTTCGCACGTGTTTCCTCGTGCAGGGGAGCAGACGAGCGGCACACCAGCAGGTCCGGCGTGATGCCAAGCCCCATGAGTTCCTTCACCGTATGCTGCGTTGGCTTCGTCTTCTGTTCGCCCACCGGGCCCATGACGGGGACGAGCGAAACGTGAACGAAGGTGACGTTCTCCCGCCCAACGCGAAATTGGAACTGCCGCAAGGCTTCAACATACGGTGCCGATTCGATGTCCCCGACCGTTCCGCCCAATTCGATGATGCACACGTCGGGGGAGGTTCCGGACCCGTCGCTTGAGCGGTGGGCGACGTCTTCGATCCAGTCCTGCACGGCGTCGGTGATGTGCGGGACCACCTGGACCGTCTTGCCGAGGTAATCCCCACGCCGCTCGGCTTCGATGACCTTGCTGTACACCTTTCCCGTGGTCAGGTTGTTGTCCCGCTCAAGGCTGATGTCGAGGAAGCGCTCGTAGTTCCCAAGGTCGAGGTCCACCTCGCCGCCGTCGTCGAGGACGAAGACTTCGCCGTGTTCGAACGGGCTCATCGTGCCCGCGTCGGAGTTCAGGTAGGGGTCGATTTTGATCGAGGTGACCTTGAGCCCGCAGGCTTTCATCAGCACCCCAATGCTGCTGGCCGTGACGCCTTTGCCCAACCCGCTGAGGACGCCTCCAGAGACGACGATGTACCTCATGCCCCTCAACGGGCTCTGAAGCCGTTGGCCGACCTCTATGAGCGTTGCCTCAGGCAAGGGGCTTCTTCCAGTTTCAGGAGAGGAGCGGCAGGAGGGAGCCGATCACCATCAACACCGGAATGGCGATGGCTTCCGCGGTGGAGCGAACCGAGCACATCAGGGAAAGTTCGGTGCCGCGGTGCATGCTCGCCTTCACGCCGACGTCGTCTTCGCCAACGACCCTGAGGTTGCTGGATGTCGTGCTGCCGTCCAAGCCCTCGGCGTCAAGTTCCGCCTTCGCGCGCGGCACGACTTTTCCGAGGGCGTACACAGGGTCCCCCACGCGGAGGCAACTCATGCTCCAGCGTCGCGGTTTTTCGAAACCGGTGAGGCGGCCGAGGCTGAGTTTCATGATTTGCCCGTGCTGCCATGTGAAGACGGCAGGGCCGAAGCCAAAGGTCGCGTGGCCTCCGCCGAAGAGGCTGCCCATCCTCGATCCCTTTGCGGCCGAGGAGGTGCCGCGCTTCATCCACGTCGAGGGGTCCACGAGGATGCCGCCCGTGCCGTCGTGAAGGATAAATTCCGTCGATCCGTCGTCTGATGCTTCGTACCACCATTTTGTCACGGATTTCCGGTCCTTTCCGGTCCCAACTTCCCGCGTTTCCCAGACTTCTTGGAGCCATTCGTAGGCCACCACGCCGTCCACGGTGTGCTGTGGCAGGTGTTGGCCGCCGGCCTGCTTCACCATCGCGTCAACCACGCCGTCGGTGAGGGCCGTGAGCGCCACCTGCGCACCGGGGACGCTCGATGTCCCCACCGTCACCCGCAGGGAACCGGACATCGCGGGACGAACCTCACCGACCAATTCGGCAGGGCCGACGGCCACGGAGCGCACCGTTGACGTTGGGGTGTCGATCATGCTGTGGAGGCGCTTCCATCGCCCGTAGGACACGGACAGCACGATGGCGCTCAGGAGGAACAACACCACCTGCACGCCAACGGCCAACCAACGGTCAAAGGAACGGTCCGTGTAGAGGCCTGCGGCCGTCACCGCGGCCACGAAGCCCACGCCCCACACCGAATAGAGCGTAAAGGTCGCAAGGTGAATGCTGCCGAGGTTGTTCGGGTGCTCGGGCAGCAGGGCTTCGGGGTTGTCCGCAGCATATGGGTTCGACCGGTTCCACACCTCGTGGCCAGGGGGGTCAAACAGCCAGTCGTGCTGGTCGCCTTCCCATTCCGGGGCGACGGCATAGCGCAGGCCCTCGGCGTCTTTGTGGAGGCGTGGACGAGGGTTGTGCTCCTTCTGCATCTTTGCGAAATGCCGGGCTCCGGGCGGGGAGGTTGCGCCCATCAGCACGAGCGCCGCCCCTGCAAACACGGCGTACGACGTGCTGAAGGCAGCCATGCGCCCCATGGGGCGCGCAGGGTCCTTGCCGAGGACACCAAAGCCGTATGCGTTGACCTCAAGGCCACCTTCGACCACGTTGACGAACAACAGCACCTCGATGTCCTCGTTGCCCCCAACTTCGTAATTTGAGCATCCGTTGTTGGTGGGGTAGTTCACGGGGATGTTGCTCCTGTCGATCCCCACCTCGGTGCTGTCGCTGAGGGTGATCCGAGACGAGGACACCGTGAAGCTCCACTGGTCGTTGCCCTCGCTGTCGGTGGTGCAGTAGGCATAGCCGAACGGCACTCCGGGCGTTGTGGCCTGCGTGCGCACCCATACGCCTTCGTTGCCGCTCGTCTTGTACAGCAGCACGGGGTCGTTCATGTCGACGTCCTCGAGCGCGTCAACGGTGGTCACGTCCGCGACCGGAGGCACGTCGACCATCGTGGTGCCCGCGAGGAACAAGACCGCTGCGCCTCCGGCCAGAAGCACGCCCAGGACCAACGCTGCCCAGCCGGCCCATCCCATTGGAAGGCCCGGGACAAAGAAGCCCTGATGGAGGTCTTGACGAGGGTCGCCCATGGGTTGGCCAAAGGCCACCACGGCATATGGGTTCTCACCGCTCAGGGAAGGTGAGGACCACCTTGCCACAGTCTCCGCTGCCCGCGAGGTGCATGCCTTCCTTGAACGAAGCAATGGGCAGCGTGTGCGTCACCACGCGGGCGACGTCAATCAAGCCCGCTTCAAGGAGGGCGTGCATGCGCTCCCACGTGCTCCACATCCGCCGACCGTTGATGCCCTTCAGGTGGAGGTAACGGAACACAACCTCGTTCATTGGGACCTGCGTCATCTGTTGTCCATAGACGCTGAGGACGTTGACAAAGCCCCCCATCCGTGTGCTGCGAATGGCGTTGCTCAGCGCCCCAGGTGAACCTGAAAATTCGCACGAGTTGTCCACGCCACGCCCTTCCGTGGCGTCGAGGATGGTCGCCACGACGTCGTGTTCCTTGCCGAGCACGAGGTCGGCCCCAAGGGCAGCCGCCATGTCCATGCGGAAGCGGTTGTCCCAGTCCACAGCGATGACCTTCGCTGCCCCCATGGCTTTGGCAGCGTTGACCGCGAACAAGCCAATCGGCCCGAGGCCGTGCACAGCTACGGTGGCGCCTTCAACGGGGCCGCCCGTGAGGGTGTGGATCGCGTTGCCGAGCGGGTCCTGAACCGACGCGTGCGCCGGGTCAAGCCCAGCGGGAATCGGCCGGGCGTTCACCGCCGGGACGACGAACCACGGAGCAAAGGCGCCGTGCTGGTGCACCCCGAAGATGGATCCGTCCTCGCACACGTGCGCGTTGCCTTCCTTGCACCGCGGGCAGGACCAATCCGCAAGATGGCATTCCACGGCGATGAGGTCCCCCACCGATAGGCCGTCCACGCCCTCGCCGAGCATGGCCACCTCGCCGCTGGTTTCGTGCCCCGTGATGGTGCCAAGGGGCACGTTGGCGCGGCTCCATTCGTCCCACGACCAGATGTGGAGGTCGGTGCCGCAGATGCTCGTGGCGCGCGTGCGCACCAAGATTTCACCCGGACCCGGGCGAGGGACAGGGTGCTCAACGAGGTCGAAACCGTCCGCTTCATCGCGGACCTTCGTCCATGCCTGCATCGTCTCAGGGAGGTCCACGCCGCAAGGTCGCGTGGCCGACCCTTGAGGTTTGACCCTCGTCGGTCACGCCGAAATCCACGAGTAGCGGCGTGCACCTTCGAGGTCGTCCTCGGCTTCCTCGGAACGAACGAACTCGTCGGTCGGCGGCACGACGGAGCGCTCCCGGACGCCCTTGTGGAGTTCTTCGTACACCGCGGCATCAATGGCGACGCGACCTGCGAGGCGTTCGAAAAGGTTCCAGCGTGAGACGACCTCTCGCCACCGCGGGTCAACCACGCCTTCGAAGACCTTCGCCTTAGCTCCCGAGCCGTAGCCACAGAGGCCGAAGCGCGTTCCGTCGAGGTCTGTGTTGTCCTCGAGGTCGGACTCGAAGGTGGACATCAGGGCGAGGAAAATGCTGCCCGTGTACTGGTTTCCAATCAGGCTGCTGGCGCGTTGTCCCTTTTCGATGCGCTCCCGGTGGAAGGTAGTGTAGGCCTCCGTTTTCGAAATCGCCCGTCGGTACGCATCCATCGTCGCATGCCATGCGTCCTCATCCATGCTGTCACCCCGTTCAGGTGCGGGCCCGACGATCGCCTCGACCGCGGGCCACATGGCCGTCCCGGCCCTGTCCCTGTGGAACACCGCGGGGAACATCCGCTTGGCCTGGAAGGCGTAGGGGAGGTGCATGATGATGCGATCCCACTGTTCCGTGAAGCGTTCGTCGGCGTCGTGCGAGTACCGGCCACTTCGTTCAGCACGGCGTTGGAAATCAACGAAAGCATCCCGCACAGCGTCCTGATAACAACGGTTTGAGTATTGGCCGTCAAACACCGGCTCGTCACGGTGGATGCTGATCGTGTCCTCTCCGTGCGCGAAGATGCCCAATCGACGCAGCGCCGACTTTGGAAGGTGACGCACCATTCGGTCAAGGATGCCTTCCTTCAGGGTCGCACCGGCTTCACGCGCGAGGTCCAGCACATCGCCCATCATGGCGCGAACGGAAACCTCCCGTCGAGGCTTGAAGAAATCGTGCGCGGGGCTGGTGGAGATGCCCCAGCAGTCCGGAATGACAAGGAGACGCGGGTTTCGACGAATGAGGAGGGCGCCGCCGCCGGCACCTTGCGTGTACTCGCCGGGTGAGCCAAGTTCGTACTTCGCGTTGTCCGCGTAGACCACGATGCCCATTCGCTCGTCGTCCGCCGTGCTTCGCGCGCACCAGTCGAGGGTGGTGTGAAGCGCGTCGACCGCTCCGATGCAGGCGAAGGTCATGTCCACGACGTCGCAGTTCTGGAAGCAATCTTGGCCGAACCGATCGCCGTACCGCTGCGTCAGCATGTCAACGATGTACGTGGCAGTGGGCTTGGCCCCGTCCAAAGCAGACTCCGTTCCGAGGTAGAGCCGGCCGATCTTTCGCGGGTCGAGCCCGTTCCGGTCAATGAGGCGCATGACGGCCATCGCGCCCATCGTCGCCGTGTCTTCGTGAACGTCTGGAATGGCCATGGCGGAAAGGCCGAGGCCTTTGTTCAGCTTGTCGTAATCGGCCTCGCGCAGTGCAGCGAAGTCACGCATGTCGAGGTAGAGCCTTGGCACGTGAATGGCAAGGTCATCGATGCCGACCTTCACCTCAAACCCATCTGACGTCACATGCAACGGGCTGACGGTCCGCATATCAATCCTGAGGCGGCGGCAGGACCAAACAGGCAGTTGCCGTTGAGCATCACGCCTCGGCGTCGCGTTCGCCCATGGCGTCCAATTGGGCTTGAATGTCGTCGGGGATCTGTGCCTCGAGCCGTGCCCAGAGCACGTCGTCGATCCGGAGCACGGCGCACGCTGCTTCGGTGGCGCCGTGGATGGTGGGCCGCACCACGCTCAGGGGTTCAAGGACGCCGATCGCTCCGAGGTCCTTCGGCGTCCCGTCGCTCAAGTCAAGCCCAATCCTGTGGGCGTCCGCACCGCCATCGGCTTGGGCAGCGGTCACGTCGAGGAGCGCGTCGATTGGATCGAGTCCGGCGTTTTCTGCGAGGGCACGAGGGATGGATTCGAGGGCGTCGGCGTAGGCTTCCATGGCCAGTTGTTCCCGTCCAGGGGTTGCTTCTGCACGGCGGCGCAGGTGCCGTGCCAAGGCAACGTGAGCCGCGCCGCCACCGACCAAGACACGTCGGTCCAGGCGGACCTGTGCTGCGACCCCAACCGCGTCGTCAAAGCACCTCGAGGTTTCCTCGACGACGTGGTCGCTGCTGCCGCGGGCGATGAAGGTGGCTGCGACCCCTTCACCACGTACGGTCCAATGGTGAAGGTCGCCGATGAGGTGCGAGCGGCTTTCGATCGCGTGCCCGACGTCGGCCGCCGCGGCTTGGTCGGCCCGCAGAACGACGCGGGCTCCCGTCGCGAGCGCCAGCAGGTCGAGGTCGCTCGCGGGAACCCGACGGAAGGCTTGGATGCCGGCGTCCATCAAGGCCCGGTGCACCTCGTCATCGATGGCTCCGGACACGGCAAGCACGTTGGTGCCAAGGCTCGAGAGGTGAGCCACTTCTTCCATCAGACGTTCGTTTTCACGGCGTCGCAAGGCGTTGAGCACCTCCGGCGTGGTGGCTTGGAAACTGACGTCGCTGCGCACGCCACGTCGTTCGAGGCCACCGTCGACCAGCACGATTCGACCGTTGTTCACAACCTTGGCCATCGACGGGTTCGCGAGTCGCTTGGCGAGCACGAGTCCGTTGACGACCTCCGATTCGGTCGCAGGACGACCAACCGCCATGATGGTGCTGATGCGGGTTGGGTCGACGTCCATTTTGCCGTCCACCTCACGTTCGACGGCCAAGGCCGCCTCCATAGCGAGCACGGCCAGCCGTGCTTGAACCGCCGTGCTCGCTTTGCCAGCAAGGCTGGAGCGGACGGCCGTGACAAGGTCGTGATCCGTGCCCTCGATGGCAAGGCCGTCAAGGATCGTCAACGCTTCGATTTCAGCACGGCGGTATCCACGGACAATCGTGCTTGGGTGCACGCCCTCAACCACGAGGTGCCATGCGTTGCGGAGGAGTTCCGCCGCGATCACTACGGCGGACGTTGTGCCGTCACGGGCGGTTCGGTCCTGCGCGGATGAGGCATCGATCAACATCCGCGCAACGGGGTGTTCGACCCGAGCGGTTTCGAGGACGGTCACCCCGTCGTTGGTGACGAGCGTGCGACCTTCGTCATCGAGCAACAACTTGTCGAGGCCTTTGGGGCCGAGGGTGCTTCGAACGGCGCCGGACAGTGCCATCGCGGCCGCGATGTTCTTGCGAAGGGCTGTCCGACCGGAGGTCCGGTCGGTGTCCTCCAGCAAAGGGGCCTCGCTCATGCCGTTGCCACCGTGGGGCACGTCTTGAAGCGTCCGACTCGCTCAGTCCTCGTCAACGACCTCGAAGTCCGCGTCCACAACGTCGTCCGCGACGGGGATGCTCCCGTCGTCGTCCTCTTCTGCGGCAACGTTCGCTGCTGCGGCTTCGTACAGTTTTGCGGAAATGCTGTGCATGCTCTGCTCAATCTCAGCCACCTTAGCCTGGACCCCTGCCTCGTCGAGGTCTTCGATGGCCTTGGGACGTCCCTCGCCGTCCTGCACCATGGCTTCGAGTTCGTCGAGAAGGCCTCGAACCTCTGCGGTGTCCTCTTCGGTCAACGTCTCGCTTGATTCGTCCAGCGTACGCCTGGTTTGGTACACAATTTGGTCGGCGGTGTTCCGCAACTCGACCTTGGCCTTGCGTGCCTTGTCCGCTTCTGCAAACTCTTCGGCTTCCGCGATCTTTGCCTTGATTTCGTCCTCGGAGAGTGAGGTTTGGGATTCAATCTTGATCGATTGTTCCTTGCCGGTTCCGAGGTCCTTCGCGCTGACGTTGACGATGCCGTTGGCGTCGATATCGAAGGTCACCTCAATTTGAGGCATGCCACGGGGCGCCGGGGGAATGCCGACCAATTGGAATTGGCCCAACGTCACGTTGTCTTTTGCGAACTCGCGCTCGCCCTGGAGGACGTGAATCTCCACCGCAGGTTGGTTGTCAGATGCGGTGGAGAAGGTCTCGGAGCGGCGCGTGGGGATGGTGGTGTTTCGCTCGATCATCGTCGTGGTGACGCCACCCAGCGTCTCGATCCCGAGCGTCAGCGGCGTGACGTCGAGGAGCAGCACGTCCGAGACGCCCTGGTCGCCCGCGATGATGCCAGCCTGAAGGGCCGCACCAAGCGCCACCGCTTCGTCGGGATTGATGCCGCGGTACGGTGATTTTCCGGTTTCCTTCTCGATGGCCTCCTGCACCGCTGGAATACGGGTCGAGCCACCGACGAGGATGACCTTGTCGATGTCGCCTGCTTTGAGGCCGGCGTCCTTCATGGCTTGGCGCGTCGGCTTCATGGTCTTCTCAATTAGGCCGGCCGTCATCTGCTCGAAGGTGCTGCGCGCGAGGCTCATGTCGAGGTGAGCGGGGTTCCCGTCGGTCATGGTGATGAAGGGGAGGCTGATCTGGGTTTGCTGGGTGCCCGAGAGTTCGATCTTGGCCTTCTCCGCCGCTTCCTTCAGACGGCTCATGGCTTGAGCATCGCCGGACAGGTCCACGCCCGTGCTTTTCTTGAATTCGGACACCAGCCATGCGATGATCGCATCATCGAAATCGTCGCCACCCAGCAGGTTGTTGCCCGCCGTTGCCTTGACTTCGATCTGTGGCTGACCGTCCACGTCGTAGATTTCCAGCACGGACACGTCGAACGTTCCTCCGCCAAGGTCGTAGACGAGGATGGTCTGGTCGATGTCCTTGTCGACCCCGTACGCCAAGGCTGCGGCGGTGGGTTCGTTGATGATTCGAAGGACATCGAGCCCGGCAATGCGGCCCGCGTCGCGGGTGGCCTTTCGCTGCGCGTCGGAGAAGTAGGCAGGGCAGGTGATGACCGCCTTGGTGACCTCGTGGCCGAGGTAGGCCTCCGCATCGGCCTTGAGCTTCTGCAGGACAAAAGCGCTGACTTCCTGCGGCGTGTAGGTGGCATCGTCCACGTCGGTGGTCCACTCCGTGCCCATGTGCCGCTTGACGGAAATCATGGTGCGGGCGGGATTGGTGACCGCCTGGCGCTTCGCGGTGATGCCCACGAGGCGCTCGCCTCCGTCCTTTGCGAACGCCACCACTGAGGGGGTCGTTCGTGCGCCTTCCGCGTTGGGGATGATGACGGCTTCTCCGTTTTCGATGGTGGCGACGCAGCTGTTTGTGGTGCCAAGGTCGATGCCGATGACGTTGCTCATGGTGTGTTCCTCCTAGGGTTACAAGATCGGGATGCCACCGTCGTCGTCCTCATCGTCCTCGTCGTCGGAGAGGTCGATGGCGATGGTGCCATCCTCGAAGGTTGGGGGGCGCTCGTCGTCGATCTCGTCGGAATGCTCGTCGTCGGAACTGGGGAGGTCACCGACAGGGACCAGCCGAAGGGTGATGTCCAGCACGCCGTTGTTCAGGGTCCAGTCAACGACGTCTTCGCAGCGGTGAGGCAAGCGCACGCGTGCAACGGGGGCCACTTGCGTGCGTCGCATCACTTCGATTTGCTGCCCTTCCTCCACGAGGGTGAGTTCGACCTGATCTGAGGTCAAATCGGCGCGTCGGGCAACGTCCAGCGTGATGATCATGTTCCAGTCCTCAAGGAAGACATCGCTGGGTGGCAACTCGACGTCGGGGCTGGAGGGCTGCGCGCTCTCGTCGACCTCCACTTGCTTGGCGTCCACGGTCACGTCCAATCCGAGACCCCGCAGCAATTCATCGAGCCCGCCGCCGCCGTTGAACACCTTCGCAAGGTCATCCATGTCGAAGTTGAACCGCACATCGCCGCCTGCCTTCTCAAGGTCGATGCCCATGCCTTCCATGTGCTGTCGGAAGTGGTCCATCATGCGCTCAAGGTCGTCTCGGTCGAGGTTGATGCCGAGGTTGTTGAGCATGCCGAGCAATTGCTCGAGCAGGCGTTCCTCCCAGTCGTCTTTGTCGGCCATGCCTTCAACTCACTACTGAACCGTTGGTTGTATAGTTCGGTTCCGTTGGGGGTATTTCAACATATGGCGAAGCCGGCGCTGGTCTCAAGAGCAAGTTCATGGGTCGGGAGCAAAAGGCAGCGTCGATGTCCCCTGAAGCGGTGCTCAATGCCCTGCACACCCTCCGCGACCGTCAGGGGGCGCGAGGGACGCCCGGTCTGCCGGACCGCGTCGTGCTCGACTTTGCGGCCAAGGACCCGTCCGTTGGACGAGCGGTGGAGGAAGCGATGGAGCGGCTGGAGGTGCTGATCTCCGAACTTGGTGAGGACGAGGTGCTTCGGGACGAAGCAGACCTGGTCATGGCCCTCCAATCTGGATTTGTCAACTTCTATGCGGCACCGACCGTCAATCCCTACGTCGCCCTCGCCGCCCGTGGACCATGGATTGTGACATCGCACGGTGCCTTGCTGCACGACAACGGAGGCTACGGGATGCTCGGGGCCGGGCACGGTCCGGACGACGTCCTTGACGCCATGTCGAGGAACCACGTCATGGCCAACGTCATGACGCCTTCCTTCAGTCAGCACCGCTTCATCCACCGCATGCGACGCGAGGTGGGGCACGCGAGAGCCGAAGGATGCCCGTTCTCGCGCTTCATCTGCATGAATTCAGGCTCCGAATCGATGACGGTCGCCATGCGAATTGCGGACGTGAACGCGCTTCGAATGACGGCGGAAGGTGCTGCACACGCCGGTCAACCCACCCGAATGTTCGCCATCGAACGGGCCTTCCACGGTCGCACCGACCGTCCGGCGCAAATCTCTCACTCGTGCATGGACGGATACAACCGCAACTTGCGTACCTTCCAAGGGAAAGACAACCTGCACCTCATCCCGGCGAACAACATCGAGGCCCTCCGTTCGGCCTTCGCCCAGGCAGAACAGGACGGCGTCTTCGTTGAACTGCTCGCGATCGAACCGGTTCAAGGTGAAGGCGCCCCAGGCGTCCGCGTCGAGCGCTCCTTCTACGACGAGGCGAGGCGCCTCACCCTCGAACACGGCAGCATGCTCATCATCGATTCCGTGCAGGCCGGGTTCCGCGGTCAAGGCTGCCTCAGCATCGTCGATTATCCCGGCTTTGAGGATGCAGCAGCGCCGGACATGGAAGCCTGGTCCAAGGCCATCAACGCGGGTCAATACCCCCTCTCTGTCCTCGGCATGACCGAGCGAGCCGCTTCCACGTACGTGACCGGCATTTATGGAAACACCATGACAACAAACCCACGTGCACTTGAGACCGCCATCGCGGTGCTTGACCGGGTCACCCCTGAACTGCGTCGAAACATCCTGGAGCGAGGTGAGGAACTCGTCGCTGGCTTGCAGGCCCTCATGGACGAGTATCCCAACGAGGTACTCGGCGTCACGGGCTCTGGTTTGCTTGTGGCCGCGGAACTCGAGCCAGAACGCCTGAAGGTCGTGGGCGATGAGATGGTCGAAATGTGGTGCCGAAGGCATGGGCTCGGCATCATCCATGGTGGCATCAACGCCCTCCGTTACACGCCACACTTTGGCATCACGAGCGATGAAGTCGCCCTCGTTGTGGACATGACAAGGCAAGCCATCGAGCACTTCCGAAACCTCTGAGGCGCGCACGAAGGCTGATGGCCGAGCCTTCCATCGACGTTCATGGCCCGTGTCCCAAAGAAGAGGTACGAGGCGGAACTCTACCGCTTGCAGCTTGAATTGTTGCACATGCAAGCGTGGGTGCAATCGACGGGCGCTCGTCTCGTGGTCCTCTTTGAGGGTCGGGATGCTGCTGGAAAAGGGGGGGTCATCAAGCGCATCATCGAGCACCTCAACCCACGGACGGTGCGGGTGGTCGCCCTGCCAAAACCAACCGATCGCGAGCGGGGTGAATGGTACTTCCAGCGCTACGTGTCACACCTACCAACCTCGGGCGAAGTGGTCTTGTTCGACCGTTCCTGGTACAACAGGGCAGGTGTGGAACGGGTGATGGGATTCTGCAGCGATGAGGAGCACGCCCGGTTTCTGAGGGCCGTGCCGGCCTTCGAGCAGATGCTCATTGATGACGGCATCATGCTCAGAAAATACTGGTTCTCCGTGTCGGCCGAGGAGCAGCATGCACGCTTTCAGGCCCGCGCCGATGAGGCACACAAGCGATGGAAATTGAGTCCAATGGATCTTGCCTCCCTGGACAAGTGGTCCGAGTACAGCCACGCGAAGGACGAGATGTTTGCCCACACCGACACGGAGGCGTCGCCGTGGTACGTGGTCGATGCCGAGGACCAGCGCCACGCTCGATTGGATTGCATCCATCACCTGCTCAGCACCGTGCCGTACGAGGCGAGGGAGCCCCAACCCCTTGACGTCCCGCCACGCCAGACGGCGACGGAGGCCCCGCGTCCTCCGAAGCACGATCTGAAATGGGTGCCTTCTTGGCACGAGACCTTGCTTGACGGCTGAACAGCCGTTGATAATCCCTCCAACACACGTTGAGCCG
>JALRLN010000160.1 GCA_023254445.1 Candidatus Poseidoniaceae archaeon
AAGGGCCTCATTGACCATGGCGTTCACGTCGAGGACCGCGTGCAGCACCTCGCCGGGCAGGGGCGTCACAACATCCGCTACCTGCAGACAAAGGCCGAACGCATGGGCCACTTGTTGTCCATCAGGGGGGCCTGACGCATGGGGGAACCAATCTTAACCGCCACCAGCCTCTCCAAAAACGAGGAGCGCCGAATGACGTCGGACATGATTGGACAACCTGCACCAGCCTTCATGCTGACCTCGGACGACGGTTCGGTGTTTGATTCCGCGAGCCTCGACGGTACATGGCGCCTCGTATTCTTCTACGCCAAAGACGGCTCGCCAACGTGCAAGCGCGGCTGTTTGACCTTCAAGGAGCAGCACGACCTGTTCGTGTCGGCCGGATGTTCCGTCGTCGGCATCGGCCAGGATTCCGCCGACCGCCACCGTGAATTCAAGGAGGCCTTTAGCGGCGGATTGCCCTTCCCGCTACTCTCGGACCCCGACCGATCCGTGGCCGATTCGTACAACGTCCCCTTGTACCTCGGAAGGTTTCCGGCGAAGTCCTCCTTCCTCATCGGCCCCGACAACACGGTCCACCACGTTTACGACTGGCTCTTCAGGCCTCGGCGCCACGTCGCCAGGATCCTCGCCGACCTCACGAGCGTGACCGGCGGTGAGGCCTGATGTGGGACCAGCTCCTCCTCGAGGCCGGCCTGACCGAGCGCGAGGTACGGTCGATCATGGTCCTCGGCACCAACCCGAAGATGAAGGCGAGTGAACTCGCGAAAGAACTCGACACGACGCGCCTCGATGCGTACAACAGCCTCTCCCGCCTCCAGGAAATGGGCATTGTCACGGCCACCGCCGACCGCCCGATGCAGTTCTCCAGCCTCAGGGTGGACGAGGCCGTTCGGCACATCATCGACACCCGCAGGGAGCAGTTGGACCGACTGCAGGAGGGTTTTGACGCCCTCAACGAAACCGTCGACGAGAGCCCTTCGTTCGAAGCGATCCGACGGGAACGCGACGAGCCCCGCTTCGCTGTCTTGAAAGAACGGGTCCACATCTACAAGCGCCTCACACGCATGGCTGAGGAAGCAGAAGAACGGCTTGTGCTGCTGCTTGGTCGGTTTGGAATCCTCCACCTCTGCCGCTCGGAGGCCTTGGAAGCGGTCAACACCGCAGCAGTGCGCGGCGTGGTGGTTCAGGTGATCACGCAGATGGAGCCACGCACCCTCCGCTTCTACGAGCAACTTGATCCCAACATCGAGATTCGACATGCGGACGAACTCGACTCGAACGGCTTCCTGCAGGACCATGCATACGTCATTCAGTTCCTTCACCTGGAGGAAAACCCCGTGGGCCGGGGCAAGGAGGACGCCGCCCTCGTCATTGAATCCGAACCCTTCGCGACATCGCAGGAGAACCTGATCGACGCCATTTGGGAGGAAGCCATCCCCTTCGACCTCGCCGTGGCACGCTTCACGGAAAACCGCATCAACGACCCGCTCCGCCTAACGATCGGTGAAGGGTCGTTCCTCGAATCCCTGCACGAAGCCTTGGGCTTCGACGGAGCCCTTCCTGAGGAGGATACGCCCTTCGACCCAGAGGCCTTCTTTGCCGCTGGCGACACCGTCAACCAGGCCCGTCAGAAATTGAGCGACGGTCGGTTGTCGAACCTCAAGGTGCTCGGCATCGACATCGGTCGCATGCTTCGGCAGGTCGGCAACCGCGTCGGGCACGAACTGGCCTTCAGCCTGCGTTCCATCGAGAACGACATCGAGTTCTTGGACGAGATGATGGATTGGTGGGAGCATGCAGGACTTGGGACGTTGCTCTACGGCATCGATCCTGATTTCCACGTGCAGGTTGGACTTCACCACCCCCCGGTGGTCGACGACGACGTGCTGCCGATGTGGGAAATGGACGACGGCATCATCGAGGGCGCCCTCATGACGCGCTTCCCACTCGGCTCGGACATTGAGGTTCGGCGCCGAGAGGGAGCCGGCACGCCCGACGACCTCTGGCAGTACCACCTGCTGACCCGCGTCGCGGCGTGAACAGGAACGGGCCTTCATACCGTGCAACAGGGTGGTCTGACCATGCGAATGCTGACGTTTCTCCGGTTTTTCAGGATGGTGCGAAGCAAGCGCCCCATCGACCTGTCACGCATTCAGGACATGGGCCTGCTCGCAGTCAAGGTGGGTCAGATCCTCGCCCTTCGCCCAGACCTGCTGCCTCCCGAGCGGTGCCTGGAACTCCAAGGCCTGTACCAACGCACCCACAACGTTCGTGCTGCCCCCCTATCACGGCTGCTCGAGCGATGCGCCCCCCCGGACTTCCGGTCGGCCTTCGAGCACATTGAGGAAGAGCCTCTGGCCGCGGCCAGCATCGGTCAAGTTCACGCTGCTCGCTTGCTCGACGGACGGGAGGTCGTGGTCAAGTTCGTCAAAGACGATTTTGAAGCGGACTTTGTCAAAGACGTCCGCCGGATGAAGCGTTGGATGTCGATGGTGCTCCTCTTCGCCCCTCGCCTCCGAAAGGTGGGCAACCCGATGGCGCTGTTGAACCACATCGAGGCCTACACGCTCGATGAACTCGACCTGCGCAACGAACGTCGAGGGCAAGTACGACTCCACGAGGCCATGGCCTCCGTGGCCTCCGAGTTCCCGATGGAACTCCTGCGCTTCCCTGAGGTGCACGAGGACCTCTCGGGCGAGCGCGTCCTCGTCGTGGAGCGCGTGCACCACCCGTCCATCGAGGACCGCATCAACGACGGCAACCTCGGATGGGAGGACCTGCTCCAGTTGTTCCGCATCCAAGGAGCGTTCATGTTTGGGCTCGGCACCTTCCACGGTGACCTTCACCCCGGAAACGCCATGCTCGACGATGAGGGGGTGTACACCTTCATCGACACCGGCGCGATCTGCGAGGCTCCTGAACACGTTCGAGCGGCCCTCTTCGGATTCTTTGAGCACCTTGCGCGAGGGGACCTCGACCGCGCCTTCACGGCGATGCTCGGGATGGCCTCAACGCCCCCGACCGGTGCCCGTCTTGACCGCTACATGCGCGACATGCACACCTTGTACGACGGCTTCGTGGGCACCTCGGTCAGCGAGGTGTCGCTCACGCAGCAGATGATGAAAACGGTTCGAACCGCCGTCCTTGCAGGATG
>JALRLN010000161.1 GCA_023254445.1 Candidatus Poseidoniaceae archaeon
TGCAAAACGACTCGATCCGATCACACGTTGCTTCCACGTGCTTGGTTGGAAGGGGCTCGAGTCACGCCGACTTCGTGGCCTCTTGAACCGTGGTGATTCGTCAATTCAGGTCCGAGAAGGGTGGGCAAGGTTGCTTGCTGCTCCGGGGACGTGGGAGGAAGGATCCCACGCGTATTCTGATTTGTTTGATGAATCGCCCGGATACAGGGACGTTGCTTGGCAGCTGCTTCGAACGTCGATCTACGCTGCACGATGGTCTGAGGTGGGCAGGGTTCTGCTTCGAACACCTGAATTCAAAGACGACCCCCGCATCAAAGAAATGCTCGAGAAGAAATTTGAGTTGATTGCTGAGCAAGCAACGGTCAGCGCCATCGAGCAGATTGTGAGCGCCATCTACCGGCCTGAATGGATTGTTCGGACGTGGGCCGAGTTGGACATCGGTGTCGTTCGAAACTTCAACGCTGCAGTGTCGCACGTTGCTGCGGATTCGATTCCTGGACCTCACCTTGGTCACCGCTACCTTCGCATGATCGAACTCGGCGACCAAGAGTTGCTCCGCGAACACATTGAGCATGCCGTTGAATCCTATGGCATCGTCGATACGTTGGCATCGATTTGCGTGAACGAGCACCTGCCCGACGAGTTGAACGACATCGTTCGAAGCCTCCTCTCGCGCTGCGAAACGGACACGGTCCATGCGGCCATTCGCGCGATTGGTCGACGTGGCGACCCAGCACAGTACGTAGGACGGACGTCGATCCTGAAGATGATCGATGCAGGCACCTCGATTCAGACCTGGATGATTGAATTCGCGCTTCGTTCGGAAGACCGGTCGATGCTCGATGCGCTGCTGAGCAAACCCCTACCTGGAACAGCGGACGCGATCATTGACAGCTTCGACCATCTGATTGCGATGAGAAGGGACGATCGGACCGTGTATCTGCTTGAGGCCATCGCCGCAGAGCCATCGCTGATGGTCCATCAACCGCTTCGCCGCGCGATGAGCAAAGCCCTGTTGGTGGTCGCTGAGCCAACGGTGGCTCATGCTTTCGCCATGGAATCGGTTCGGCTGGAGCCCCAAGATGCGGTGTGTGCCTCCGTTGCCTTGGATGCTGCCATCGCAACTGGAGATTCCGGGTTGATCCTCTCGACAGCGGATGTGGTGTTGAACATGCGGAGCCGGTCGAGTAAAGTCGACTATGCAAGCATCGCCATTGCCGCCATTCGACGTGGTCGGTGCACCATCGCTGATGATATTTTGAGACGCAACAGGGTGAGGATGGACCTGCGGGCGCAACGGATCCGTGTCGGTCTCGCATACCACGAACAGAACGACCCCCCCACCGCACTCGAGTACCTTGAACAGGTGCCAGCGAAGTTCAGCAAGGACCCTACCTTGATGATCTACAAAGCAAAATCCCTCGCTGCCTTGCTTCGACACGAAGAAGCGGAAGCCGTCGCACAATCGCTGCAGGACGAGTCGGAACGAGCCGCGTTGCTCTACAGCCTACGAAGGTCATGGAACGACGCCGAAGGGGCCGCTGCTGCACTGAATTCAGCGCTGCTGAACAACAGCCAGCTTCCCTTGCCCGACGCATGGACCGACGGCGGATTCCAATTCCATTCACTCCATCAGACAGAAACCAAACCTGTTCAGAATCGAACCGGGCGTTTTGTGACGGTGATCATGACCACGCACAAATGGAACGACGCCTTTCCGCTGGCTGTCGCCTCTGTGCTGAACCAAACCCACGCCCACCTCGAACTCATTGTTGTGGACGACCATTCCCCTGAAGCGGACGTCGCGAAGTACGATGCCTTGCTCACAGACGACCGAATCGTTCGCATCCGAATGGAACAGAACGTGGGCACGTACGCGTGTCGAAACAAGGGCCTTGACGTGGCGCGTGGAGAATTCGTGACCTTCGCGGACAGCGACGATTGGAACCACCCAGAACGCATCGCTCGAGGAATAGCGATGATGCAAGAACGTTCGCTGGACGTCTGCCTCGGCCGCTACCTTCGAATGAGCGCGGACGGTCAAATCCTCTTCAACGGCGGAAGGTTGTCCCGCTTTTCGCTCGTCACGATGTTGATTCGAAGATCGACCATGGAACGGTATTCCTTCCGCTTTGACGGACGAGCAAGATTTTCTGCAGACTCTGAGTTGTTCGAACGGATGAGAATTCGATTGGGCAACGAGAGGGTGCATCGGCATCAGGGACTCGACCTCATCGCCCTGCACCATGACGGTTCCTTGACCGGAGGTGGTGCACAAGCCATTGGATGGACCGGACCCGGAGAAGACCGGCTTCGGTACGTGAATGGATACCGACGGTACCATGGCATGCTTCGTGTCCAGCACGACCACGACGCCAGTGCCTGCGAGTTTTCAGCCCCGACATCGAACCTGCTGCCTGAGGAACCGACCCCACTCGAACGACGGGTCCGTGAAGCGTTCGGTCTCATTGAATCAGCCGATGCATCACAAACCACGAACATCGACGCCTCAGCAGACATCACGGCGTTCATGGCGACCTATCCGGGTGGTTTTGACCATGTTGGGAATGCGGTACGAACCCTCCTTCGGCAATCGCTCCCGTTGAGCCGTCTCGTGCTTCACGTGAACGGAGATCGCCGTCCACCCGGACTTCCCAAAGACGAGCGCCTCGACGTGGTGCTCTCCAAGGTAAATCACGCCGACAACGGAAAATTCGCCCATCTTGATGGCGTCGTTGGATACGTGCTTACCGTGGACGACGACATCCGGTATCCGTCGGATTACGTCGAACGCATGTTGACCGAAGTCGAACGGTTCGGACGAAAGGAGTACATTGGCGTGCACGGAGCGTGCCTGCCGTACGGCCCTCCGCTCACCCGATGGAGCCAGTACACCAGCATGCGCCGTTCGCACGTGTTTGCCGGAGAACATGCATCATCGCTACCGGTTGACATCATCGGCACGGGGACCCTGGCCTTCCACACAGATGCAGGAATACCAGATTTTGATGCGATGGACCACCTACGAATGGTCGATCTTCACGTCGCTGTATGGGCCGCAAACAACGAGGTGCCCATGCGGGTCATCCATCGTTCGCGAGATTGGGTCAGCGAATTCGAAGACGT
>JALRLN010000162.1 GCA_023254445.1 Candidatus Poseidoniaceae archaeon
TGCTACGTCAGCACCTACCGCGACTCCTACCACTCCTCCTACGGCGGTGCCAGCAGCAGCACGTACCGACCGTACTACTACTACGTCCCCTGGAACAAGTACACCTTCTCCAGCAGCAACGCCCTCCCAACGGGCGCTTCCGTGGACAAGATCGAGTCCAAGGAATACCACTCCTACTACTACTCCTACCTCTCGACCTCGAACGCCTACTGGAAGACCAGCGTCCTCGAGGACTGCGGTTCGACCCGGCCCGCGACCTCCGCAACCGGCTCTTCGCCAACTTCCGGCTACTACTACTACAACACCTACAGCGGCTACAACATGAGCGCGCCCTCCTGCAGCGGCGCCATCAGCGCCTCCTACCTTCCGAGCAGTTCGCAGTACGGCAGCACCGCCGCGAAGTCGATCATCAACTCGGCCATCTTCTCTCCCGGTGTCTCGGAGAACCTCTACGGCACCGGCTGGCAGACGACCGAACTCTGCTCCGGCTCCGGCACGAACTGCAGCACCTCCTCGCTCGGTTCCTACATCTGGAGTGCCGTGAACAACTCCGGTACCGTCGGTACCTCGAAGGTGTTTGACGCCTCGAACATCGGCACGACGGGGACCAACTCCGGTACCACGCAGTACGCCTACACCTACGCGTACTCCAGCGGCTCCACGCAGAGCTACCTGGCCATCACCTACTCCGGCGGTACCGACGCGGACGCGCCGACCGCCGACTTTGGTGCGTACACGAACCTCACGTCCTACGTCGAGGGCGCTCGCACCTTCTTCATCTCGCTGAGCGACATGTCGGGCATCGACACGACCTCGGGCAACAAGCCCACGCTCTACTACGCGGTGAACAACGGCACGTACACCTCGGTGGCGGCCACGACGATCGGCACCTGCGGCACCTCCGCCAACACCTGCCAGTTCAAGGCGCAGACCAGCGACCTCGGCGAGGGCGACTACGTGACCTACTACTGGGAGTACCAGGACCTGAACCAAGGCAGCAACGGCGCGAACGTTGGCTACACGCCGGCGCTCACCGGCACCCAAACGACGCCGACGCCTTACTGGTTCTTCATCGACAGCGTCGACAACGCTGGCTCGGCGAAGAAGATGGTGCAGTTGACGACCGACGTTCACGCCGGTTCCTACTACACCCCCTACGGTTTCCTTGACCGCCAGATGACGTACTTCGACAGCAACGACGAGTACTACTTTGAGTTCGACACCTCGAACTGCGGTACGGGTTCCTCCTCCTGCTGGTACACGGGTTCCTCGTCCTCCGGCTACTTCTACAACAACTGGATCGTTGAGTGGCAAACCAACGCCAACCCCGCCACGTCTTCCTACAACACGGGCGGCACCTCCGGCGGCAAGAAGTACCTCGCCGCGGCCGACGGTGGCTACCTGTCCATCGCGGCCGACGACGGTCCCGGCATGAACCTCCTGTTCCTCTGGGACGGCAGCACCTACGGCATGGTCGGCATTGGCGACGAGCCTGAGATCGGCGAGAAGCTCGGTACGGGCACCTCGGCGACCTACGCCTCCGCCTACGGCTACACGACGGCCTACCGCTATCAGGTCGGTGACATCACCGCCAACTTCGCGGGCTACACCTTCAACTCCACCTACTCGTCCACGGGCCTCAACTGGGTCTGCACCGGGTCGAACGGCTGGACGCACTTCCTGCGCTCCACGAGTTCTTCGCCCTCGTGCTCCTCCGGCTACTACTACATCTACTCGACCAGCTACAAGTGGAACGGCTTCGCCCTCGGCTCCGGTTACTACGGCCGCATGGCCAGCAGCGGTGACGTCACCTACGCGGTGACCAAGGTCGCACCCGAGCCCGACACCTACTCGCCGACCATTGGCCACACGGCGCTCGCCGACTCCTACGCGAAGACGCGAACGATCACGGCGACCATCGGTGACTTTGGCTTCCCGCCCGCTGGCCTGAACGTCAGCACCTCCGCGGGTACGGGCCCGACCGTCTACTACAGCATCAACAATGGATCCACCTCGTCGATGGCGATGAGCCCGGTCGGTTCGACCCGTGCCTCGTGCGCCGAGTCGACCTGCGACTGGTCCGCGGACATCGAGGACCTCGAGACCGGCGACTACGTCACCTACTCCATCCAAGCGTGGGACGTTTCAGTGGACACGGCGACGCCGAACGGTGCGAACACCTCGGACGCGTCCTTCTCCGTTGGCGACCCCAACAAGATGCTCATCTTCGAATGGCACGACATGGGGTACACGAGCACCTACCTCTGCACCTACCAGGTTGTGTTCTACGACGTGACGAACGAGTTTGAGTTCAAGTACGACACCGGCTGCCAGGTCTACTACGACTACTCGGCCACCGGCTACCAGAACCAGAACCGCTCGTGGGGCGAGACCCTGCAGAAGGGCACCGGGTACGTGGCAGGCGCGAACGTGTTCGCGAACAACTACCGCATGCACACCTCCTCGACCTCCTACGGGCACGAGAACTTCGACCTCGGCCTGAGCGAGATCACCAACTTCGACACCGCCCTCTCCGGCAGCAGCTCCGGCACCCCGTACGGGTACTACTGCGGCTACTCCTACTACTGGAACACCTACAAGTCCGGCTGCAACGCGAACATCGACATGCCCGACGACTTCGACTTCGAGTACTTCGGTGTCCTCTACGAGGGCGCTGACTCGAACAGCCGCATCAACCTCGGCCGTCAGGGCAACATGCACTTCGTTGACTCCGGTTCGACGGCGCTCGTGCAGAGCGTGTCGACCTGGTCGTCGAACATGCCCGACCTGCCCTACTCCGGCAGCACCTACGCTCGCCCCGGCCTCATTGCGCCGTGGTGGGGCTACTACACCTCCTACTACTGCTACGACAACACGAACTACGACTGTTCGATCCGCTACCGCACCATGCCGTACAACGGCAAGGGTACCGACGTGGACAGCGACATCACCACGGACACGACCTGGGACGTTGTTGACAGCCCGGTCCGCATCAACCCGACCGGCGACTACCTGTCCATCTCCGCGGACTTGACCATCAAGCCCGGCGTTGTGGTGCAGGTCGCCAACGGCAAGG
>JALRLN010000163.1 GCA_023254445.1 Candidatus Poseidoniaceae archaeon
GGTGGCTGCGCCGTCGAACTCGTCGACGAACGACGAACCTCGAAGGGCCTTCCAAGGCACGACCACATCGGCGCCGCCCGGAGGATCCTCCGCTCACGAGGACGCCACGTGGAACGCCTTCCGCCCGACCCAGCATGGGATGGCGTGGTTCGCGAAGTGAAGCGGCGAAGCAGGGAGTGGTCCGATGGTCGGCTTACCCTCCCGCGCCACTTGGCCCTCCTCGTGGCCACCGGCGACCTCAGCATGGCCGATGCCGTCGCCATGATGGACGATGAATGATCATCGAACTTGCATCGTGTATCGGGTGCGGCCCCGCCAATACACGGTCACGCGGCCAGATGAGGAAGCACACACCGCGAGGGCCCCTGCCTGCAGCGAGAGGGCTTTGGCGGCGAGGTGGCGACCGCCTTCACCTGAATGGATTGGAACGTCGCTCGTGACCTGCACGTACCTCCCAGCGTCGCTGGCAACGCCAGAACGGTTCAGGAAGATGGCCCCGTCCAACCATGCAAATTCGAGGATCGTCTCGTGGTTTTCTTCTTTCAACACGGTCCTTCGTTCGGTGGAGTGCCCCTTGAATGGATTCAGCACGAGCGCTTTCGAATGCCGACGCATCTGCGGGAGGCTTCCGATGGCCAGCAGCGCCCCGATTGAATGGCCTTCGCGTCCACGGTCTGCCACGCTTCGAGCGATGGAAAGAACGGATGTGACCACGTCAAGTTCAACCTCTGCTTCTTCGGCGAGTTGAACCAGGTTGTGGGATTCCAATGAGCCGGTGTCGACGTCGAGCACACCTTCAATTGGATCAGCCAGCACCACGAGGTAGCGCTCTTCGTGCGTGGCCAGGTGCTCTCCGACCGTTTGCAGCACAAGGTCGTGAAGGCTGGTGAGCATCCCGAGGCGCTGGCTGCTGAGGCGGTCCTCCAGCAAGGTGCAGGGTTCACCCATGGCCTGAACGGCCTCCATCACCGAACGTTGGCTCGTCAACACAGCCCGAGGCATGGAGGGAGGCAGGCGGGCCAGGGAAGCGAGCAGTTTCCTCGAATTGGTGCCGATCAAGACCGCTCGGTCGTAGCCGCCACCGTTGGAAAGCGCGGCCTCAACAAGGTCCGCGAGCACCACCAAAGCAGCACCTCAGGCACCGGTCGTGTCCATGCCTGGAAACTGGTCTTCGTTCTCCCTGTAGACCGTTCGCATGTTCATGATGAAATTCCGGTCCTTGACAACGAGCAGGAATTCTTCGAAACCAGGATGCTCATCGGCATCGAGATGACCGAGGATGATGTCGAGGGTCAATTTCGCGCCTTCACGGTGAGGATAGGCAAACACGCCCATGGAAATGGGTGGTGCAACCACGGTCCGAACGTTGCCGAGTTCGTGGATCCGAGCGAAGATGTTGGCATAGGTCTCCGGAAGAAGTTCCCTGCGCTGTTCGTCTTGGTTCGGCCTGCGGCAGTCGGGTCCAACGGCGTGGATCACGTGGGTGAACCGGTCGGACAAATCGAAGGGCGAGGTCACAACGTTCGTCGTCACTGCACAGGGAGGAGCGTTCACCTTGCGTTGCTCAAGGCAAATGTTGCGCGTCGCGTCGGTCATGGCCTGTCCGGCTTTTGCGTGGATGAGTGCGTCCATGCCTTCGCGCCCGGAGAGGCGGTTGTTGGCGGGCGTGATCAGGATTTCACCGGAGTGATCCCAAGGATCGCCGCCGACGACGCGAAGCACGCCGTGCTTGCAGGTTCGCGCCATGTAGAGTTCGGCCATGAACAGCCGAAAAGGCGCCACTACATATGATGAGTGGAAAGATGTGGGCCCCTCCTCCCGCCGCAGCGGGAGGGGGGCGGCCGACCCGTTTGGGTTGTGACGTGCGAGGGTGGTCGCGAGAACCTCAGTCGAGGTGCTCGATGCCGACCTTCTTCACGTTCGCCTTCTTGATCTTGTCCGGCAGCCAGGCAGGACCGTTGGCGGGCTTGTCAACCATGCTGATCGAGCCGGTGAACACGTGGACACGCTTGGTGCCGCGCTCGCGCAGCTTGATGTCCGTGACGCCGCGGGTCGCGGCCTTCAGCGCCGCACCGCGGGGCTGCTTGCTCGCGAACACTTGGCTCGTATCCTTTCCGTTTTCCATCAGCACGAAGTACTTCTTGTCTCCCATGAGGTATTCCTCCAAGGTGTCGTTTGCCAAGAGGGTATAAAACCATTTTGCAAAAAAAGGCGGGTACTGCGGCGCATTGACCGCGCAGTAGCCCGGTCCGAGGCCATTCAGGCCACTGCGCACCCGATCAGGAGGCCTCGTTGAGGGGGCGTTGTTCGTGAACGAAACTCGCCCATTGACCCTCGCTCCAGCCATCTGGTCGTGGCCCGTCGAGCCAGCCCCTGTACTGTTCCTTGGTCCAACCTTCCGGTCGCCTCAAGGCAGGCATCGTGGGAGGCGCCTCTGCCACGTCGTCCTCCCACAAGGCCTCTTGCAAGGAGGGATCCACCGTCAACGAGCCGGAAGGGTCGGTCAGGTCCTCTTCCGGAGGTCGGCGCAACAATGCTGCTACCGCAACCAGCACAAGCAGAAAACCGGCACCCAAAGGGGCCAGCAACGACAACATCCCATCGGCCTCGGTGTCGTCACCGGGAAGGTCGGTGCCGTTGTCGTCCTGAACGGCCGTCGAGTTCGGTGGAGCGAGGGAGAGGTTCACGTCCAGCCACGCAAATCCACCGTCACGGTCCCTGCATTCGACCCGTTGAAGGTGCGTCCCGTTCGCCGTCGAGGAAGCCAACCACGTACCAACGAGCTCACCATGTTCCTCATCGAACGCCGTGACGTGAACAGCGTCGTTGTGCACCACGCCTCCATCAGGCGCCGTCACGTTCAGCATGCACGTCACGTCGAGGATCCCGTCCAGGTCCTCCACCGGCACCCGGATTGTTACCGGCTCTCCGGCCATGCCCGTGGCGTTGATTGTTGGCTCCCCCAAGGTCGGTGGAGCGTGCCGCAGCAGGAGGGACACGGAGGACCGAGCCCAACGGCCATCAAGGTCGGTCACCCGCAAGGAAACGGCCGCTTGGCCGTTA
>JALRLN010000164.1:0-366 GCA_023254445.1 Candidatus Poseidoniaceae archaeon
AGTCAACGCGCCCAGCGACGATGCGGACCTGTGCGCCTCGGCCGAGGTCCGTGCATGGCTGCTGGAGAAGATCCAATCCCGTGCCAAGGGCGACACGACCTGGAAGGGGTACGAGATCCCCAAGGACCTCATCCTCGACCCCGAGGAGTGGACCACGGACAACGACCTGCTCACACCGACGATGAAGGTCAAGTTGCGCAACCTGATGACGCGCCACGAAGACGCCATCGCGGCCCTCGACTGAACACAGTCCCCGGTCTTCCTGACCGGTTGGGTAGGCTATGACAAAGCCCACTGCGAGCCCTCTGAGGAGGTCAAGACGAATCGGTGGGTTTGTGCGTTGACCCTTTGATTCGTTAGAATAAC
>JALRLN010000164.1:376-3043 GCA_023254445.1 Candidatus Poseidoniaceae archaeon
ATGATTTTTCAAATCGAATTGAATCAGAGGGACCCTCTGATTTGACGGGTCATCAGACCGTACGGGAGCGACCGCAGGTGGCCGGTTCGGCCCCCTCACGACCGGTTGAGTTCACTCAAGGCGCAGGCCTTCGACGCCGAGCGGGCTGGTCCAGGTCGTTCCCCCTGCCGCTTCGATGGCCGCGCTCGTGGCTGCCGCATCGCGGGTGAGCGCCATCATGCAGCCACCACCCCCGGCCCCGGTGAGTTTTGCACCAAGGCTGGTCGGCCCAGCGGCAGCGACGAGGTCCTCGAGTTCGGGTGACGACACCCCGATGTGGCGCAGCAGGAGGTGGTTCTCGCTCATCGCGTGACCGAGCGTTTCGGCGTCCCCTGCGCTGAGCGCGGCGATGCCGCGCCGTACCAGCGCGCCAATCGCGCTGAGGGCTTGGTCGATGGACGGATCGCTTCGACGCCTGCGGGCCACGCCCGCCACAAGGTCCGAGGTGGAGCCGTGCACGCCGGTCGAGCCGATGACCAATGCGAGCCCCTCCTCCCACGCCGGGGGAGGCAGGCGGTGCAGGTCCCATGCGCGCTCGCCGTCCTCCGTTGGCATCCTGCGCGTCAGCATCCACGCCGCGTCCGGCTCACGTTGGTCTGAAATCAGGAGCGTTTGCCCGAAGGCGGAGGTCGCTGAATCGATGGGGCTGGCCCGTCCGCGCTGCGAGGCGGCTTCGGCGACGTGGGCGAGCAGCGAGGCCTCGTCGAGCGAGATGGACGCTGCACCGCGCAACAGGGTCCGGCCGGGGCCGGGCGCGTGCGGCGCAGGGGCGGAGGCCTGCTCGAAAAGGGCCGGTTCGCGGCCGTCCGAGGCGTGGCCCTCGAGCCAGGTTGATGCATCGAGGCTCGAGCCCCCCTCCGTCACCCAACGCCCACGGGCCGCGCGCAGGGCGCCGGCCACGGCCACGGCCAGCGCGGCCGAGGAGCCAAGCCCTGCGCCGGAGGGCAGGTCGCCTTCGATGCTGATGTCGATGCCGGGGTCAAGGTCACGGTCCCAAAGGTGGTCAACGATCCGCGCAACGTGCGGGTGGCGTCGTCGACGAAGCCGCCCCCCGTCCAGCGTGACGCCCGGCTCGTCCGTCGGGCGAACGGTAACGCGGGTGCGCATCCCGATGGCGAGGGCGACGGCGGGATGGCCGTACACCACCGCGTGTTCGCCGAAGAGGATGGCCTTGCCCGGGGCGCTGGCCACCACCTCCTCCATGGCACCGCACCGGCGGGTCGGGCTTGAAGCCCTTGCCGGCGCGGACGGCGCGTGACGGTGCATTGAAGGTCCGCAGGCCGAACCGGCCACCGGGGTCAATCGGCCTCGGTGGGCTCGCATGTCGGAACTCCTCCATCCCCTGAACGACGCCTACGGCCCTGTCTCGGGTTGGGTCCTGCTCGTGCTCTTGCTGGGGACCGCTGGTGGCTTCTTTGGCTTCCAGGTCCAGAAGGCCACCCGCCTCGTGCTCAAAGGGCGTCCCGAGGACCGCTTCGATTCGTGGGGGCTTCGCTTCAAGGAGGTCTTGACCGGCTGGTTGGGGCAGAAGAAGGTCCTCGCCGACCCGGTCGCGGGCACGATGCACGTGCTGATGTTCTGGGGCTTCCTGATGCTCTCCACGGACATGTTTGACCTCGCGACCGCGAACCGCTTCTCCAACGGCATCCTTGACCCGCTCGGCCTGAAGTGGGCGTGGAACGGCATGGTCGAAGTGGGCTACACCATGGCCTTCTTCGGCTGCGTGGCGGCGCTCACCCGCCGCGTCGCGTTCACCCCTGAGAAACTCAAGGGCAAGCCGCAGTTGGAAGGGAACGTCATCCTGTTGCTGATCATCACCATCACCCTGACGTCGTACGTTGTCGAGGCAGGGGAAGCGCTCTCGGGCAGCGAGTTCATCGGGCTCTGGGTGCAAGCCAACCTCGCGCCCGACCAAGGCATGGTCAACCTCGCGTACTGGGCCCACATGGTGGCCATCTCCACCTTCCTGTTCCTCATCCCCGTCTCGAAGCACATGCACCTCGTCATGGCCTTGCCCAACGTCTTCTTCCATGACCTCCGACCGATGGGCACGATGCTGCCGCTGGCCACAAAGGAGGACGGCACGGCGGTCGGCCTCGACGACCTTGACCTCGAATCCTTTGGCGCGGTGAACTACACCGACCTGACGTGGCGCAGCCTCATCGACGGCTGGGCCTGCACCTCGTGCGCCCGCTGCCAGGACGTCTGTCCCGCCTATGCTTCTGGAAAAGCGCTCAACCCGATGAAGGTCATTCACGACATCCGCCATTACGCCAACGACCACGCCTCCCTGCTGCTGGCCGGTGAGGCGCCCGAAGAGGACCTGATCGCACGCCTTGGTGAGGACGCCATCTTCGCCTGCACGACCTGCCACGCTTGCGTGGAAGCCTGCCCCATCTACATCGACCACGTGCCCAAACTCACCGACGCCCGGCGTCACCTGATGATGGAGCGCATGGAGTTCGCCGAGTCCGTGGAGGAGGTCGTGCTCCCGCTCATGTCCACCATCGAGAACATCGAGAACGAAGGCAACCCATACGGCATTCCAGCGCACGAGCGCGGGGACTGGGCGGAAGGCCTCGACGTGAAGGTCGCAGAACCGGCGGAATACATCTACTTCGCAGGCTG
>JALRLN010000165.1 GCA_023254445.1 Candidatus Poseidoniaceae archaeon
ATGCCCGCCTCCACCATGCGCCCAAGGTGGTGGTTCAGCGAGGCGGCCGTGAGGCCCAATTCTTCGGCCAGGCTCCCCGCATCCCATGCTGCGGTGGGGTTCGGAAGGATGTGGTCCCGAAGCAGCCTGTGCACGGGCGAGGCGGTCCCGCCGTCGGCGGAAGCGGGGCCTTGGCGTCGAATCAGTGCGAAGGCTTCGATGAGCCACGCGATGAGCGAATCAAGGTCGCGCTGGCTTGTCGGCAGCGGGAGTTCCACGATGCGCATGCGAAACATGGTGCTCGGCGGTGAAGCGGCCGTCCAAGGCTCTTGAAGCGTGTGCCGCTGGAGCGACAAGAAACCCGAACTCAGTCATCGTTCGAGAACCCCGAGATGCCCCCCGCGGTCCATGCTTCGTCGTCCTCGAGGTGCGCCGAAAGCGCGAGGGAATCGTGACGAAGCAGACCGCGTCGCCGGAGGACTTTGACGGCGGAATGCACGCTTGCACGTGTTCGCCCGAGGCGCCGGGCCAACGCGGATTGGCTCTCCGGAACCCCCTCTTCCCGGATCGATCGGACAATGGAGCGTTGCACCAAGGACAAGCCAATGGGAAGCCGTTCGGCGGCGCGCTCCAACAGCCGAGAACCCTGAAGCAGTTCGACGCTTTCTGGCGGTCCAGCGAAGTAACAGGTCCGTCCGTTGACGGGCAGCACCGTCAAGCGAGCGCTCCCCTGCAGCACGTCCAGATGATGGCGGAGCGTCCCGTTGGCGGCCCCAAGGGCCTTTTGCAGTTCGCGGTAGCACAGCCCCGGATGTGCTTCAAGCGTGCTGAGGATGCGACGGCGCAACGGGTGCGACGCGTCGTCCACCGGTCGGGTTCCAGAGACGCCTCCGACGGCAAGGCCGAGCGCGCCTGCTGCGACCAAAGCGCCGCCTCCGAGGCCTGCGAGCCCAGAGGCGCCGACCGCCAATCCCGCGGCCAGCCAAGGCCGCTGACGGACCCACTGCTGGAGCAAAGGCATGGAGGCACGTGGGACGTGGCCCTTCTGAACCCTCGCTTTCCTTGCGTGCTCATCGCGGGTCACGCAAGGCGCCGGAACGGATCTTCAGGTGAGCGACCAGCGGTGAGAGCAACTTTCCGCACGTCGTCCCATGGTCGGACAGCACGTACATGACGCGCTCAGGTGGCCCCGGGTCCACTTTTCGCACCACCAATTCCCGCTCGGTGAGGAGCGTCAATTTGTCCGAGAGGGTCCTCGACGAGATGCCGTCCAGCAGCGTTTTCATTTGGTTGAAGCGCGTTGGTCCAGCGATGTAGAGCGCTGAGAGGATCTCGATCGTCCAGCGTGATCCAAACACGTCGAGGGCCTCCACCGCGGCTTGAACTTCCCAGGCCACGGCCGCATCGGAGGCACCGGTTTGCGCCGCCAGAACGTTGCGAATGGAGGCACCGTGGTCCACCGTGGCTTCGATGCGTGCGCGTACGTCCGCCATCGCGTCCTTCGACAGGTCCCGTGGTGGATTGGGCATGGGTCTCACGGCGCGCTTTGCTCACCTTCGCTTGAACCCTCGCCCTGCAACAATGGCTTCATCGGCCACATCTTCAAACGGTCATGGCCGTTGCTGAGGGCATGGTCCGTCAGGCGCTTGTCGTCCGTGGCGGTGCCTTGGGTCGGGACACCGGGCTCGGTGCGGCGCATGCGGGTGTCGTTCGGCTGCTCGCAAGCGGTGAAATCGAAGGGTGGACCCTTGCCGGCGAGGTTGAACACCGCGAGGGAGGGTTCGCGCCATGGCGCTTGATGCGACGGTGGTGGCGTCACCCGAAGCGGGTTCGCCGGGCCCTTCGGTCCCGTGCCAAGGACGATGCTTCGACGGTGATGCTGGTCAGCGACCAAGAGCACGCCCACCTCGTGCCAAAACGCCGCATACGTGGCCTGCGCACGGCCGTTGTGGTGCATGACCTCTTTGCGCTCGCCCCGAGGACGATTGAGTTGTCCGACGGGGTCATGAAGGAGTTCGATGAGCGCATTGGACCCGTTCGATGGCTTGACCTCCGTCGCTTGAGGCGTGGCCTCCGGCGTGCGGACCTGCTGATTTGCGTGTCCGAGGCGACGCGTCAACGCTGCGCAGAGGTCTTCCCCAAGGTGGACACGGTGCACGTCCCGTCCGGCGTGAACCTCAGCCGGTACGCCCCGAACGAGCCGGACGTGCACGGCCCACCCGGCGGTTGCGCCCTCCTCGTGGTCGGCAACGACCACGCCCGAAAGCGGATGGATTTCCTGGCCCGCGTGCTGACCGCGTGCCCTGAAGAGGTCCGAGCCGACCTCCACCTGATCCGCGTCGGCGGGGGGCAGACGGACGCCGGTCGCCGAGCGCTGCGCACGGCGATGGAGTGGGCGGACGTCCGCCTGACGCTTCGCGACCGCATCGAAGAGGAGGAACTCCAAGCCCTTCGCTTGCGCTGCGAGGCCCTGCTGTTTCCTTCGGTGGCCGAAGGCTACGGCTATCCGCCAGTCGAAGCCATGGCCGCGGGATTGCCGGTGCTGGCCTCCGACATGCCGAACCACGGAAGCATGGTGCATCCGTCCTGTTTGCTTCCGGTCGACGACGTGGACGCGTGGGTCGACCGCATTTGCGACCTGCACGCCACCTGGACCCTCCGCACCGAGGCGGGCACCCACTGGGAGCCGCGGGTTCCCGACGAGGCCCTGATGGCCCACGCCGCCCTCTACTCCACGGAGGCACAGGCGGTTGAGTTGAAGCGTGCCCTCGACGGCCTGCTGCAGGGCGAGCCCGGACGTTGAGGTGCATTCATCAATCCCCTTTGGGTCGCCCGCCCATGGACCCCGTTCAGCGCGTTGCGGTCATCGGTGCCGGCAACATGGGCTCTGGTATCGCTCAGAAATCTGCTCAGGAAGGCTTTGACGTCCAAATGGTGGACAGGGAGCAGGCATGGGTCGAGCGAGGCCAAGGCATCATTGCCGGATTCTTGTCCGAGGCGGTCGAGCGTCGCATCTTCAGCGACGCCGAGGTTGAGGAGATCACGGGACGGAT
>JALRLN010000166.1 GCA_023254445.1 Candidatus Poseidoniaceae archaeon
CCTGCGCTTTCGCGAAAAAGAACCCCACATCGCCTTGTTGCTGCACAGGCACGGCAGGGTCGACCTGCGAGGCTTGCTCGTGGAGCGTGGCCGAGCACGGGCAAGGCAGGGAGAGAACCCGTTCCCAGAATCGTGGAGGGATGCACTCGTTGACGCCTCAGCGACGCTGCCCGAGGTGGACGGTGACGCCGAAGTGGCCAAGGGGCGGAGCGACCTTCGTCACCTCCCCTTCATGACCATCGATCCTGCGGACGCGAAGGACTTCGACGACGCGGTCTGCTTTGATGCCACGACCTCCACGCTCTGGATCGCCATCGCCGACGTCGCATCCTACGTGCCGCTTGGGTCCGCGCTGGACCGGGCCGCGCGGGCCCGTGCGACGTCGGTGTACCTGCCGCACACCGTCCTGCCCATGCTTCCACCACGACTAGCAGACGACCTGTGCAGCCTCCGCGCGAACGTCGACAGGAGGGCCATGGTGCTCGAACTTCCGTACACGAACGGCCGCCTCGGTGCCCCGACGGCGCACGAAGCCATCGTTCGCGTCCGCCACAACAAAGCGTACGATGACGTCCTCGACGACGAGGACCTTCGCCCCTTGTTCGACCTCGCCGCCTCGCTCAGGGAGGGTGAGGTACGCCTCAACCTGCACAACGCGGAACTTCGCCCCCGCCTGCATGGTGACGGATCGCTGACCGTCGAGGTGAAGCACCCAAACGCGGCCACGGAGATGATCGAGGCCTTCATGGTGGCCGCCAATGCAGCGGTTGGGGAGATGTTAGGGGCAGCCGGAGCCCCGCTTCCGTGGCGGTGCCACCTCCCACCCGACCGGGCCGAAGTTGAGGCGCTGAACGCTCGCTTGGCCGCCCTCGAGGTGGACATCGAACTGCCGATGCCATCGCACCGAACCACCGGGCAAAGCACCACGGAGGAATTGTCGAACCTGCTGAGCGCGTGGGCGGACACCGCCTCTGTGCACCTATCTCCCGAGGCCGATGAGGACGAGCACCGCTCGGAGGTGATCGACCCGGAAGCCCGTCGGGACATGCTGGACGCGCTCCGGAACGCGCAGGCCGCGGCCAGCCGATTGCGCGGCTCCACCCGTCGTGTGGTGGACCAAAGCCTCTTCCAAATCATGCAACGCGCGACGTATTCGTCGACCAACACCGGCCACTTCGGCCTCGACCTCGACGCCTACGCTCACTTCACAAGCCCGATTCGAAGGTATCCAGACCTCGTCGCCCACCGCCAACTGAAGGCCCTGCTGCGTGGCGATGGCTGGGCCCACGATGCTGCGGACGTCGAGGACCTCGCCGAACATTGCTCGCAGCAAGGCTGGGCTGCAAAGCGGTTGGAATGGGAGGCCGTCGACCAGGCCTTCGCCATGCACCTCCTCAACGACAACCCAAGCGGCCACTGGCCGGCACGGGTGGTGGCCCTGCGGTCGCCGTTCGTGTTCCTCGACCTCGAGGACGACGGTGCCCTGCAGGGACGCCTGCACCTCAGCGCCCTCGGGGGCAGGGAGCGCCTGCACGTGGACGAGCACGGCCTTGAGGTGACCGGCGAGGACGGTGCAACCCCACGGTTGCGCTTGGGCGAACGCTTGCCTTGCCGCTTGCGTGGCGTGGACCTGTGGACGGGGCGGTTGGACCTCGCCCCTGTCTGATGTTGAGCGCACAGGTTCAAGCGGACTCGCCAGAAGCACATGACGTGGAACGAGCCCTCCGACTCGACGTGGGCGGCATGACCTGTGCGGCATGCTCGGCCTCGGTCGAACGATTGGTGCACGCCACGGACCTCGTCGAACGGGTGAGCGTCAACCTCCCGCTGGAGCGGGCAAGCCTCGTGCTCAAGGAAGGCGCGGACCTGACCGAGGTCATCAGCGCCATCGAGCGCGGCGGCTTCACGGCCCAACCGTCCATCGACCCGAGCGAACGACGGCGCGCGACCGAACGCGAGGTGCAGCGGCAAGGGCGGACCGTCGCTGCGGCCCTTGCCATGGCGGGCTTGTGCATGCTCCTCACCATGCCCATGGGTGGCATTGGTCTGCCCGCCTTCGGGCACGTTGGACCGTCCTTGGGCGTCGAGGGGGGCGGTCACGGCGCCCTCGCACCCGAAGGCGTGGTGCTCAACCATCTGATCGCCCTCGTGCTCGGCGTGGCCGTATGGCTTGGCCTCGGTCGCCGCTTCCACACCGGTGCCATCGCCTCCCTCCGACGGCGCTCGGCCAACATGGACGTCCTCGTCTCGATGGGGTCGTCCACCGCGATGCTCTGGAGCCTTGTGGTGATCCTCGGTGGACTGCTTGGACGCGTTGTTGGCGACGGTACGGTGTTCATCGACGGCGGAGCCGCCATCATCGCCTTCCTGCTGCTCGGCGACCACCTCGAGGCCCGCGCCAAACTGCAGGCCACCGACGCCGTGCACGCCCTGATGTCGCTTCGGCCGGACGAAGCGTGGCGGGTCGACAACGGAACCACGGACGGGCCGACGACGGCCGTGCCGCTCGAGGACCTTCAGGTCGGGGACCTGATTCGGGTGCGCCCCGGCGACGTGGTGCCGCTCGACGGCGTCCTCGTTGGGCCACGGGTGCTGCTTGACGTGGCCTCGCTGACAGGTGAACCGTACCCCGTGTCCGTGGACGAAGGCGAGGAGGTGCACGGTGGCACAAGCCCCGTCGATGCCGTGCTGCACCTCCGCGTGACCCAACCCGCAGGCGAAGGCTTGCTCGACCGCGTGATCTCGCTCGTTGAAGCCGCGCAAGAAGGCACGGCCCCCGTGCAGCGCTTGGTGGACCGCATTTCCTCAATCTTCGTCCCGGTCGTGGCCACCGCGGCCCTGCTTGCCTCTGCAGGCTGGTGGGCCTCAGGAGCAGGCTCCACCACCGTCATGCTGGTGCTTGTGTCCACCTTGGTGATCGCCTGCCCATGCGCGCTTGGCCTCGCCACCCCAACCGCGCTCGTGGTGGGCACGGGCATGGGCGCACGCTTTGGCATCCTTGTGAAGGGCATCGAAGACCTCGAACG
>JALRLN010000167.1 GCA_023254445.1 Candidatus Poseidoniaceae archaeon
CGATGTCGTCGCCGGCTCCTGTCGTCGTGTAGTTGTGCAGGCTTGGCGTGTCGGGGACGTTACCGAAGTTGGTGATGTTCACCTCAAACGCCACGACGCGCCCAGGGGCGGACGTCTTCACGGGGTTGTCCACGGCCGCGTCCATCGAGATGCGCATGTCGTGGAATTCGTTGACGTTCATCGTGAAGACCAGCGTGTCGCGCAGGCGGGTCTCCCGGCCGGAGGCGTCGGGGTAGGCCTCCTCAGAGAAGGCTTCGAAGACGATCGTGTATTCGCCCGCCTCGACCATGTCGGGGACGTTCACACGGACCTCAAAGGTCTGGAACACGTCGCGGTCCAGTTCCTGCAGGGCGTCACGGGGCACGTCGATGCCCCAGAGCACGTCCACGCCCGAACTGTCCGTCACGCGAGCCAGCCGGAAGTCGTAGCGGTCAGGACCGTTGCCGTCGTTCCGAACGGTGATCGGCAAGAGGATTTCCTCGCCGGGGTTCACGTAGAGTTCGGTGCCGACGTCGGGGTCGACGCCCGCCTCGAGGTCGTAGACGTGAATCACGTTCGTGGACAGGAGGACGGAATCCGAGATGCGCGGGTAGGACTCGAGGTTCGCCTTCAGCGTCACCGCGGGTCCGAGGCCGGCCGTGGCGTTCGTCGGAGCGCACACCTCGACGCGCACCTCGTGCGTGACCGATTCGTCGCCGCCGAGGATGACCCAGTCACGTGGCTCGGACATCTCCATGGCGTTGCCGCCCGGAGCATCGGAGAAGTCGACGTCAACGGTCCAATGGTCAACGCGCCACGCGCTCATGTCGATGCCCTGCGGGCGTTCTTCGGGAGCGCCAGGCGTGGTGAAGACAAGCGAGCCGGAGTCGAAGTTCTTCGTCACGTCGATGGGGTAGGTTGCACACTCGCCGGGGAGCACGTACTCGTTCGTGTCGAAAATCTCGAAGACGATGTTGCCCGTCGAACGGATGGACACGAAGACCTGCAGTTCGAGGATGTCGTAGGTGCCCTGCTGCACGGACTTGACCGGTTCACCCGCGGACCATCCCTTGAGGTAAATCACGAACAGGCCCGGGTCTTCCGTGGTGGGAACGCTGACTTCCAAGTTCTTGGTGACGGATTGACCGGGGTCAAGTTCGACCGACGTTGGGAAGTTCACCTGCCATGCGAAGGGCAGCACCCACTCGGCCTGACCTTCCAGCGTGGACGGGTCCCAGAAGTCGAAGCGATCGAACACGTTCCCTGTGTTGGTGATGGTGATCGAGAAGATGGCCGTCTGCCCTTGCTCGATGTCGGCCACGCTGTGCGAGGTTTCGAGGTTGATGCCGTGCACGACGTCCATCTTGGTCAGCGTGATGAGTTGCGACTGGATGGCGGGGTCCGACGTCGACTTCGAGGTCACGATGATGCTCGCAAACTCGTCTTCGTTGGCCTGGTAGATGGACGGGGCCTTGACGCGCATGTAGAAGCGCGCCATTTCACCGCCAGCAAGCGGAATCACCGTGTCCGGGAAGATCGTCGTGTGGTTGTTCGCGAAGTAGAGCGTGGCCGTCCAGTTTTGCGGCACGCCCGACACGTTCAGCGTGTAGGCATCGGCGACCAGGTCCGTTGGCCCCGGGGTCGAGTTGTTGACGGTGAGGTTGTACACCGTTTGCTCACCCGGTTCGATGACGTGGTAGTAGGTCTCGCCTTCGTCCAGTTCGACGTCAACTTGGCCGGTCAGCACGTGCGAGTAGCAGATGGTGAACCGGTTGTTGTTCGCTTCATCGCTGCACTTGTTCGTGTCCGACCACGCGATGTGGGCACCGCTGCCTAGGTCGTTGGAGAAGGCGGGCGGCATGCCGATGTCGGGCTGCCGGCCGTTCTCGGGACCGAGCTTGTTGGAGTTCCACTTGGTGACCGGGGCGATCTCCCACGGGTCGAGGGCGGTCTCGCCGGGACCGGTCAGGTCCGTCGCGTTGAGGCGGGTGTAGACGACCTCCTCACCGGCGCTGGCGTTCCCAGCGTCGAGCCACGCGATGTGGACGTTGTTCTGGTCGTCGGTCAGCAGGCTCGGGAAGACGGAGTTGCCGCCGTAGGGGCGGCCTTGCTGCAGGCCGGAGTTGCCCTCAACGTTGGAGATGGGGGTGTCGTCGATCTTCTTGATGGCGTACGTGGACAAGCCTTCCTCAGCGCCGTCCCAAGCGCCTGCGCCCTGCAAGCGCAGCTTGGTGTAGTAGGTCTCGTAGTTGACCTCCTTCTCAAAGCCGTAGTCGCGGCCGTCCATCCACGCGATGTGGGTGTTGCCTTGCAGGTCCACGCCGATGGAGGGATGGAAGGAGTAGGCGTCGTCGATGGTGATGCGGGTGTCGTTGACGACGACGAGGTGGCCGTCGGCACTGGCGCCGGTGTCCTCGACGTAGCTGTTCCCGACCGCGTTCGTCGCCATGTCACCGGGCGTCCACTGCGGGTCGTTCTGCATCTTGCCGTAGGGGTCGAGCACGGTCATGTAGATCTCACGCGAGTTGTTCGTGGAGATGTAGACCATCGCCTCAACGAGGAGGTCCATGTTGTTCGAGGTCCCGGAAGGGAACTCGTAGACTTGGCCGCCCGCGTCGGTGTTGCGGATGGTGCTGCCTTGGCAGTTGCGCGTGGCTTGGCTCACAACGCCGTTCGGGCACTGGGCGAGGTCCCGGAAGTGGGACTCGACCGTGCCAGCGCCGCCGTAGGTCTGGCCGTAGAGGCCAACCGGCACGACACCGGCGCGCACGCACGAATCGTGCGCCTCCTCAATGGACGCCGTGTCGTCTGCGCCGGAGGCGGGGTCGCCGTCCTTCGGGCCTTCGTCGGAGATGGGGATGGCGATCTTGGTCGCGTTGGGGTTCCACTTGTGGTCGGAGGTCGAGGCGGGGTTGCCGGGAACGTTGCCCGACGCGTCCTTCCACGAGAGGCAGGCCCAGTTGGTGCCGGGGCCCCAGTCTTCGCCAGAATACCCGGAGTACGTGTTGCCGTTGTAGATGG
>JALRLN010000168.1 GCA_023254445.1 Candidatus Poseidoniaceae archaeon
GTACTCCAAGCCAGGTTCGAGGTCCAACGCGCAGGCGCCCAAGAGCACCCACCAATGGTGCTGTGGGTGGTTCAACAGGTCACGACCAGCCTGGATGCGTGATTCGCAGCCTTCGATGAACGCCACTTTTGCGGTGTCCGGATTTCCCCTTCGTACAGCACCTTTGCAGCCCCCTGCCCATCCTTGGTCCGATGGCAAGGCCATGCGGGGGAAGGCGGCACTGTACGCGAGGTCCTTCAACGAAGCATCGGAGACCACGATGCGTACGGCCCCGTACAACCAACGAATCGCCTCCCATGCATCGACCGGGGGTGCAAGATCGCACCACCGACGGAGTTGCCGGAACCGTGTTTGCGTCCCCTCCTTCGCCTCTTTTGCGAGCACGTATTCCTCCTCCCGCGTCAAGATGTGGTCGTGCCATGCTCGCAACGCGTTCCGAAGGTCTTCGACGAAGGCGAGCAAGGCGTCGTCGCCCTGCACAGGTCCAGCAACGGCGGCACGCTCGACCAAGCGGCGAAGGGTGGTGCCATCGATGGTCCCCTCACCCAAGCGAACGAGCGCCGTCCTGGCTTCGTCAACGAAGGCCGCGTTGCGCAACATCTTGGACAGCACGCGGTGTGCGGCACCTTGACCGCCCAGCGCCACAGACAACCGGTCCCGTGCTTCGATCACGGCCGTGCCGTTTGTGATCCCGAGGCGTGGCGCATCGTGAGGGCCGCGCAAGCGCCACACCGAAGCAAGGGTAAGGTTGTGCAGCGCCTCAACCTGCTCTTCAGGGACGACCCCATCGATGCGTCGGGGCAACAGTTCGTCGATGTACGGGTTGACCAGGCGCTGCAGGAAGGCATCGATGGTGGAGATTGGAGCGTCGTCGAGCAACGAACTGAGCAAATCAACCACAGCGGTGTCCACACCACGCCAGCGTACGTCGACGACACCCTCGTCGTCGCCTTCGACGGGCGCCCCTCGGATGTCGCCGATCCGCTGCTTGATGCCTCCCCGAAGGTTTCCTGCGGCCTTCCGGGTGAAGGTGATGGCGACCACCTCGCCCGGCAACAACCCAGGCCACGCCTCCGCCGTGATGCGGTCACGAGGAGCAGCCAACGAGGAGCCTGCGGCTTGGCTGGGTTGGCGTGCCCCGCATGGCGTCACCAGCACAGCACGTTGTTGAGGGGAAAGGAGGTGCTGCACGTAACGCTCGACCATAACGGTCGTCTTGCCCGTTCCCGCACCGGCATCCATCACGATGTGACGGTCCAGATCGAGGCCGAGCCGTTGGGCGTCGCGCAGAGGGTGGCGCATCAGGCACCACCCCCAAGTTCAGCCGCCGGACAGGCTGCGCGCACCCCACAATAGCGGCACGCACCCGAGGGTGTGGGCACCACGTGCCCGCGCTGTGCGGCCTGAACGGCACGGGCCAAAGTCATCCGACGCTCATAGAGCCAGCGTCGGAACGGAGAGCAAGGGGTTCCATCTGGCGTCGAGGCGGGGTGGGTCTGGTGCAGATGTTGGCTTTGCTCACCGATGCTGAGGTCCGCCAGCATCGCTGCAACCTGACCGTCGATCTCAACAAAATGCGTCGTTGTGCTCCCCACTTCCGTGATGCCAACCCCGACGACCATCTCGGTTGGCCGAGCGGCCTCCCATGCCAAGGCATAGGTCGCCAACTGAACGTCATCGTACAGGCCTTGCAAGTGACGCTTCCCGTCGTCCCCCTTCTTGGGACCAACCACGCTTTTCAGGTCTCGAAGCACCACGAGCCGTTCCACATGGTCTGGAATCAGACCGGCGCGATGGGCTTCAGCCAACACGCCCTCGGGCAGGAGCACCTCGTCGGCACGGTCAATCCGACACCGGAGGTGGACTGGCTCCATGCCTTCGTCGAGCACCACGGACGGGAGGTTCCCTTCGGGGTCGACCACGGCCCATTCGCTGGCCAAGGGCGCAGCATCGGCGAGGGCGAGGTCGGCCAACAAGAGGCGCCCGAGTTCCCCGGTCGGGCGAGCAGGGGGGTGCAGCATGCCTTCGTCGTCGAAGGCGCAGGGCCCAAGGGCGGAACGCCGTCGGTGCATCGCCACCGCGTCCGCCCGACCAAGCCACGGGGTGTCCTGAAGCAGGACCTCGACCAGCGCCTGCCACAGGGCGGGGGGGTCCTCGGACGGCAACGCTGCTGCTTCAGACGTCCGAAGGCCATCGGCACCCCATGTTCCAAACGATCGAAGCGTGGATTCCTCAAACCGGTGAACGAGGTCGCCCTGTTCTCGACGGTCCACGTCCTCGGAGGACGCCTCATCTTCACCAGCCCCGTGCACGCCTTCCAACCACGCCTGCCGCGGGCAGGTCACCCACGCGTGAAGCCGGCTGGGTGACCACGCCTCGCGTTCGACGGTTGGCCCTTCGTGACCGGTTCGGCCGTCAAGTGCCTCGTGAGCGAAGCGGTACGGTGGAAGCGGTCGAGGGTCGATCGAGACCGACACGCTGCGCTTGTTCAAACGAACGCCAAGGTGGGGCCAAGGCTCGGCTGCAGCAACCGTGCCTTTCCCGAGGTGCGACGGGGACGGACGAAGCTGCAAGCGGTCTGTGGATTGGAGGCGTTCTCGGGCACCCCATGGCAACTGTTCGTCCTCACCGATGTCGTTCCGGTCGGGCTGGCGCCGAACGCGGTCGAGGAGCACGGACGCCTCCGCTGCTGCAGCAAGCGCGTCCACGGCCACTGGAACGGAGGAAGCACCTCCGTGCTCAAGCATAAGCCCCGCCCGCTGCCGAGCGTCCCTCCGTTCCTGACCCGCCCGGACGGGCCGACCTTCGTCGTAGCCCGAGGGGCGCGGGCTCCATGACCCATCCGTTTGGCAGATCCAAAGACCATGGTCCTCACCGGCATCGTCCTCAAGCAACAACGCCGTTTGGGCATGAATCGAGGACGTGCATCCACGCCGCTGGAGGTGCAGCAGCCACTCTGCCACCGGAGGCGAGGGACCTGCGGCCTCTTCTG
>JALRLN010000169.1 GCA_023254445.1 Candidatus Poseidoniaceae archaeon
TGCGTTCCAGAGGACCTCCTCGTATCCACCGGGGATCTGCCCCGGGCCGTTGTCAAAGGTGGAGTTCCACCGCACCTGCTTCCAGACCCCGTTCACGCCAAGGCTCTGAACGAAGGTGAGGGAGGCCCATCCGGTGGCGTCCGTGCGGTACCCTGACCCGTCAAGCCCCGTGAAGTTCGTGGGGTGGGTTCGGTTCCCGAACAGACCGCCGAAGATCGAGAAACTGACCGGGACTTCCTTGATGCGGTTGTCGTAGAATCCACGCTCCCAGTCCGCGGTGTAGTGGGCCTTGAAATCGAGCCAGAACGGCTGCTCATCGGAGCGGAAGTAGGTCCACGCGGAGTAGTCCACCGTGAGGTTCGCTTCGACACCAACAAGGTACTCCGTCGAGGTGTTGCCGTTGAACGCGAACATCTCCGTCACTTCCGCGTACACGCGGTAGGACGTGTTGCTGCCCACGGTCAGGTCCTCAGGGTAGAGGAACTGACCGACCGTGAAGTTCCCGAAGTTGTTGGTCAGGACGTCGATGGTCTCCAGGGCGGTGGTGTCGTTGCTGGTCCATTCAATGTGCACCTGAACCGGGAGGTTTGGCGCGGGTTCCAGCATCAGGGACACGGGGTTGATCCAATCCACGTGCCCGGAGAAGATGGCGGGGGTGCGTGCGTCAAGCCACAACGTATCGGGGAGGTCGAGCGTGATGTAGGTCGGCATCTTGTCGTCTTCGTCTGGAATCCCGTCGTTGTCGTGGTCCCAGTCGGACGAGTCGCCGTCGTTCTCCTCAAGCACGTCGTGATCGAGGTCGTCGCGGGTGTCGTTGTCGTCGTCGTCGTCGATGGCGTCCGGACCGGTCCGGCTGTCGTTCGGGTTGGCCATGGCTTCGCCGTCGCCAAAGTCGTCGTGGTCCCACGGGTTGGTCGAGTTGCGCTGGAAGCGGGTCGGCCACAGGAGGACCTCGTCTTCGTCTTTCATGCCGTCTTGGTCGTCGTCCTTGTCGAGGTCGTCGCGGTCACCGTCGTTGTCGTGGTCAAAGGGCGCAACGTCGCTGATCAGCAATTCTGCCGCGTTGCTGAGGCCGTCGGCGTCCCAATCGTCGTCCATCCAGTCAACGATGCCATCGTTGTCGTTGTCGTAAGGCGACTGCTCTTCGCCCCAGAAACAACCGGGCATGGTCTCCTGCATGACGTCGGTGATGCCGTTGTTGTCGTCGTCAGGGTCTTCGGCGTCCGGCACGCCGTCGTTGTCGTTGTCAACGTCATAGTACGCAGGCTGCCGGAGGCCTTGGCTCATGATCCCTCGGTCCCAGACGGCTTGGTACCAGCCGTCCTCGTCAACGTCAGCATCGTTGCCGTCGTCGTCGTTGTCCACGCAGTTCGTACCGCCAAAGAAGTTCGAGTTGAGTTGCCCGTCGTCGTTGTCGAGGTCGTCGTCGGTGTCGACTTCGAAGTAGTCCCACACGCCGTCGTTGTCGTCGTCCACGTCGTACCAGTCGAAGACCGCGTCGTAATCGTCGTCGATGTCCACCGTGTCGTTGGTGAAGTCACCGTCGGTGTCGCCGTCTTCGCTGTTCTTGATGAAGTCCGCACCGAGTTCGTCGGGGAAGTCGGCCACGGGGCCGTTGTCGGACTGCCACTGCCAGAGCCCGACCAGCAGGCCCATCCAGGTGATGAAGGCGTCACGGTTGTCGGTGATCGCCGCGTAGGAGATGCCCGACTCGGCCGTGCCGTCACCACCGAAGTCGTAGAGGTAACACCCACCTTCGGCACCGGGGCTGCAGCCCACTTCGTTGTTCGTGGGGGGCACCACGCCGCCTTGGTCCACGCTTGCGTCGGGGCGGGTGGAGTAGGGGGCGCCAAATTGCGCGTTCACGCCGTTGAGGGGCATGTGCCACGCGAGCGCGTAGGCGTAGCCGCACACGAAGCCGTTGGCCAATTGACCGATGGTGTATCCGCAAACGGACATGTCGATCGAGCCGCCCATCTTGATGTCGTTCACGTCGAGCACGCCGTCGTTGCCCTCGTCTTGGTCCCACCAATCGGGCATGCCGTCGCCGTCTTGGTCGGAGTCAAGGCCGTTCACCAACGAGTCGCCGTCGCTGTCAATGTCCCACTCGTTGCCGCCGTTGTAGCTGTTCCAGCGGGCGTAGAGGTACCAGTAGAACTCGGGCACCGTGCCGGGCGTCGGGGTCGCGGTGGTGCCGTCGTAGCCGTTGTAGTTGAGCATCATCTCGGAGAAGGGGTTGTGCATGAACACGGCCGCCCAGTAGTCCGACGCGTTGTCCGTGTAGGATTGGCCGTCCAGCGAACCGTCGAGGAAACCGCCGTCGTTCACGGGGTAGAAGGGGGTCGAGAAGCCGTCGTTCAGGTCCGAATCCAGCAGACCGCAGTTGCCGTCGTCCGGGTCGAAGAGGTCGGCGATGCCGTCGTTGTCGTCGTCCCAGTCGATGTCGTTCTCAAGGCCGTCGCCGTCGATGTCGGAGTCGACCCCGTTGATGCCGTCGTCGCGGTACAGGGCGCCGTTGATGGCGTGCAGGTCCGCGTCGTTGTCGAGATCGCAATCGGGGTCAATGTCGAGCGGGTCGATGATGCCGTCGTTGTCGTCGTCAACGTCGTCCCAGTTGCTGATGCCGTCCCCGTCCCAGTCGTTGAATTGCGAGAAGGAGGCGCGCCAGATGGTGCACTTCGGGTCAGCGTTCGCGGGGTTCGGGTTGGAGATCGTCGGGCAGTTCCAGGTCGCGACCTCGGTCGTGGCGTTCAGCGGGAAGGAGTCGTTCTCGTTCGGGATGCCGTCGTTGTCGAGGTCGTACTCGATGTTCTGGGCATCGCCGCTCACCGCGGGGTTGGCGAGGTTGTCCGGCGTCGTCGTGCCGCCCATGTCGGTGTCGAGCCAGTCGTAGACGGCGTTGTAGTTCTGGTCAAACGGCCGCAGGCGGTCGTCGTCGAGGTCCT
>JALRLN010000016.1 GCA_023254445.1 Candidatus Poseidoniaceae archaeon
CTGGCCACGTCAGCACAAGGACGGCTTGGGTGTCGCTGAACGGATCGCTGAACCAACCAGGACCGCCCCACGCCACGACCTCGTTGTGGTCCATTTCGGGCACAACCCCGATGCGGGCAAAGCGACCGGCGTTTTCGTTGAGTTGATTCTTGAAGCGGGTCAGCACGGGTGCGAGTTCCGTCGGACCAAGAAGCGCCACCGGTCGTTCAAGCAGTTCCATCGCCAATTCATCGACACCTCCAGAGGGCGGTGTGCGGGGATCGTGACCAACATTTGCTGCGCGAAGGCGGGCAAGCATGGCCTCGTCGTTGGCCCCGTCGTTGGGGAGCAGACCAAGGGAGCGTACCACGGCGAGTTGGCGACCGAAGAGGTGGCCGAACGCGGAACGTGGCGGTTGCCCTGACGGAACGCCGATCAGGTGCATGCCCTCGTTCGTCTCCGCCATGCCCGCAAGTTCACCACCGGAGGACAGGACAAGCACCGTCATGCCCCGGTCGTGGGCTGCACGAACGGCAGCCAACGTTTCCGCTGTGTTCCCAGAATAGGACGTGGCCATCACGAGCCACCGCTCGTCGGCCCATGCAGGCAGGCGTGCATCGGAATGGGCGACGATCGGGGTGCTTCCCTCATGAGCAGCAAGGCTGGCCAGAAAGGCACCCCCTGCACCTGAGCCGCCCATCCCGAGGCAGAGCAAACCCGACCACGGCTGCTCACGAATGGAGGAAAGCCATGGCATGGCACCCTCGTCGACGCTGGTGAGCGCGGCCTCGAGGTCGTCGACGAAGCCGGCAACATAGCCGAACATGCCTTCGCTGTCAAGCGCAGCCACGGCCGCCTCCAAAGGCAGGGGGGTGGCGTCCATAGCACGCCGGACCCCAGGTCGCTCATGGAACCTTCGTCACAACGTCCCGGTCCTGTGCTGAGCGTGGCAGAGCAACCCACTCACCCTCGATGCGTGCGAGCACCATCGTTCGGCCGACCTCGTGGTCCCACGCCACGCGGACGGACACGACCTGCCACGTCGTTGGGTCGAGCACCTCCGCCACCGACGCGTCCTCAGTCAGCGGGTCGGCAGCCACGAGTTCGTGCATCCTCACCAGCACCACGGCCGGTTCCAAATCCCTCCACGTCGCTCCGGTTCGTTCGTGCCGGTCAACGGCTTCCAGGATGGCTCCGTCCTTCGACCATGCGGATGGACGCCACAGACGATCCCGCCAACGCACGACGTCCCCGAGGTCATAGCCCGGTTTCCGGTACAGCAGCGTGAGCCGCGTGACGTCCACACCGTCCTTGCGCCCAACGGTTGAGTTGGTCTCGATGCTTTGACCGCCAAACGTTGACGTCAAGTGGCGACCCCATGACCGAGCGAGCCCTTTGGAACCCAGAACAACATCGTACCCACCTTGAACGGGACCTTCCTTGGTGATGAAGAACATCGGATCTTCGGGCATTGAGGCGATGACGTCGTCAAGGGTTGCCCGCAAGCGGTTCAGTTCACCCTCTTCAAGACGGCGGCCGCTCGAACGCAGTTGCACGGTCGCCTCGAAATAATTCCCAGCACGGCGGGTGCAGGTCAGGCAAACGCCGTTGCTCATCCGTGCGCGAACCGTGTGCTCTTCGGTGTAGAGCAAGTCATCGATGACGCCTTCAACCTGCAGGTGCAGGAGGGTGTGCCGCTCGGTGATCGGTTGCGGCATCATCGCGATGGCCACCTCTTGGGCGTCTTGATGGACGCGAACGTGGCGTTGCACCAGGTCATCGTAGAGCACCTCCTCCTCAATCGAGCCCCATCGACCGTCGACCTCGATGGCTCCGCACCGCGCGCACCGCGTCCACGGGATGTTGGCAGGCGCCTCGACAAGGTGCGTTCGCGCCCGAGAGCAGGACTCGCACATGCCGTCCGTGAACAGGGGCGGCGGGTCGCCGCAGACGAGGCAAAAGGCCCCCCCGAGGTCGACGTCCATGAACAACGGTCAACCACGTCGGCCTTCAGGCTAGCGCTCTGCGCCAGCCACCGCGTCGGCCTCACGTTCGAGGATGCCAATCGCCGCCTCCGCGGCCTCGAGCCTTGCCTCGAGCACGCGGTTTCGCGCCATGACGGTCCACGTCCACACGCCAAGCCCAACCAACATACCGAGGTATCCGATGGCGAGCGCCGTCGTTCCGTTCAGATCGCCACCTCCTCAGGGTCGAGGGCTCGCTGGAGCCGGTCCAGCCGTTGTTCGAGCGACGTGAGCCGCATGCTCTCGAGCACGTGCCCCGCGATCAACACCGTGAAGGCCGCCACACCGAGCAAGAGGACCACGGTCATGGACGGAGCGAGTGAACCTCCGTCGTCACCGGCCGCGATGACGGGACCGGGGTGGCGAATCTGCCAAATCCGCGTCGCCATGTAGGTCAGTGGAACGAGAACGAAGCCGAACAAACCAACGGTAGCGAAGGTGTCCCTGGTCTCCACGCCGTCCGGCTGAGCTCGCCGACCGAGCACAAGGAGAAGGGCAAGAAGCGTCAACAGGCCGAACGTGTTCAGCCGGACATCGGTCCAGTCCCAAGGAACGCCCCACTCCGCTTGGCCCCACATGCAGCCTGACCAGACCGCCATCAAGCCAGTTGCGAGGCCCGCTTCGCTCCCGGCCACGTGCATGCGCCACCCAAGCGCGGAGCGACGCAAGAACCACATCCCTGAGCCAAGGAAGAGCAGGCCGAAGGCGATCATCGCCATCCATGCACTGGGAACGTGCCAGTAGAACAGCCGTTGTGCCTCCGGCGCTTCGAAGGCGGCGTTCGTCACGCTAGGGACCCACAGCAAGGCCAGTGAAAGGCTGACGCCAGCGCCAGCGTAGCCAAGCGCGAGCAAACCGCGGCCCCAGCGGCTGCCCATGAACAAACCAAAGGTGAGGGGGCTATGAAGCATGGTCATGCCATCAGGTCAAGCAGAAGCCCGAACGGGAGGACGACCAGCAGGGACAACAGCCGGAGGTGAAGCACCTCTGGCCGGGCCAACCGTAACCCGAGCACGTCCCCTGCACGCACGAGCATCGACACGGTCACGGCCATGCCACCCGCAACAAGGACGTCAAGCAACGAGGGCGAGGCACCCAAGATGGCCCCCATCGCCACCGTGCCAGCGCATCCAAGAGCCAAGGGCGTAAGCGGGTCCACCGGGCGGCATCCCAACGCAGTCAAGCGGGCGAAGGCACGATCACGGCGGAGCGTTGTCAACGAAGCATCACCAGCAAGCCCAACCACCAGCGCTGGCAACATCAGAAGGCCGAGACGGAGCGTCCCGTCGAAGTCCGACACCTGCGCTGGCTGCAGCAACAATGCTGCACAACCCAAGGTCACAAGCAGGGCAGGGACCGACCCAGACAGCGGTGTGCCCCCCGACCACGCATAGCGGAGCCCGAGACGAAGCGAGGAAGGCCGAACCACCGAAGAATCGAGCGACGTGAGGCAGGCCGCCCGCACCTCAGGTCCGGGGAGGTCCACCACCTGGAGCCCCCCTTCGTCGACGGTGACGCTGTGGGTCGCGCACGAAAACCGCTCGGGATGATGGGTGCCGAGCAGGACCGTACAGCCACGAGCAGCGGCCTCGTTCACGAGTTCAGAGGCCAAGTGGATCCCGTCCTTGTCAAGCCCCGCGGTCGGCTCGTCGAGCACAAGGAGGCGCCCGCCGCCGTCGACCAGACCCGGGAGCACGGCGGCCAGCAAGCCAACACGGCGGCGCTGACCGACGGACAATTCCACCATGCGGTCGGCCATGCGATGACGGAGCCCCACGCGATTCAGCAGTGCCTCAAGCGCTCCATCATCAAGCAGGCAGCCGCCGAGGGAGGCCGCGACCTCGAGGTGATGGCGGACGGTTTGGTCCCGTAGGTCCCCGTCGGCTTGCAGCAACACCCCGAGCGGCGCTGGTGGACGTCGAGCGCGTCGCCCTTCCCCGTCACGTACCAACGAGCCTGCGATGTGAACCGATCCTGCTTCGATGGGAAGCAACCCGAGCATGGCTTCCAACAGGGTCGTTTTCCCTGCTCCGTTTGGACCGAGGACCACCGCACAGGCACCTTGAGGCAACGTGAAACTGACATCGTTGAGCACCACGGAGCGGCCCCTGCGAACCACCAGGCCGTTGGCCTCCACGAAGGCGCCCATGGAACGAGGGTCGGTCGCCTCGACTTCAAGCCGCCGACCCCCAAGCGTCAAGGGCCAAGCGGGTTCCTTCACCGCATGGTCGCTACGGCCGCATGGCCCCACCTCACCCCCCTGGAGCAGGGGCTGGTGGTGCTGTGGTTCCTGGCCGTCACCGTACCGCTTGCCTATGCCGTCAGGGCACGCGCCCCCTTTTCGCTCGGCATCGTGCTCTCGGTGCTGTTTGGGGCCGTGGTGCAAACCTTGACCGGCACGCTGTGGCGCATGGGTTGGCTCGACCGAATCGCCCTCTGGAGCGACCTCGTCCTCGTGCCGGCCCGCATGGGGCATGCTGGGTGGTGGCACACGGCGATCACCTCGGGCTTCCTTCACGCGCAGTGGGACCTCATGCACGTGTTGGGCAACGTGGTGATCCTCGCCCTGGTGGGGGTCCCCCTCGAGCAGCGCCTCGGCACCAAGCGCTTCGCCGCGGTGTACCTCATCGGTCTGTTGGGAGGTTCGATCGCTTGGACGCTGGCAAACGCGGGAAGCGGTGCACCGGCATGGGGAGCAAGTGGTGCAGCCTTCGGCCTGCTGGGAGCCTACCTCGCGGGATGGCCAAAAGACGAGATCCCCTTCCCTCTCATCCTGATTCGACCATGGCCGGTGAGCCTCATTGCCTTGCTCTACTTTGGCATCGAAATTGCCCGATGGTGGGCTGCTGAAGGCGGTGCCGGGGGCAACGTGGCCCACATGGCACACTTGGGTGGATTTGTCGCGTGCTACGCCCTTCTCCCCCTCGTGGCGAAAGGTGGACCCGTCCCACGCGGGGTCGACGACGGAGGGCCGAGCGGCATGGCCACCCTTCGAGGACGTCTCGATTCGATGCGTTCGAGCATGGTCGATCTGAGCACCGTCGATGACCCGTGGTCCGCCCTCGGGCAACCGGTGCCAAAAGCCGCCCGCGGCATCCTCGCCACCTTGCAGACGGATTCAGACGAGCCAGAAGTACGGCTCGCATGGTTCGAACGCCTCGCGGACGCTGTGCAATGTCCGGTATGCGAAGGGCCAGTGGGTGCGGTCGAACGAAGCGACGGGCCGAGGCTGCAATGTGCCTCACGACCGCAGCATCTCGACTGGCCGCCTTCAGCCGACGTCAATTGATGCAGCACAACGGGATAGTCTCAAAGGTGGCCTGAGCGACCCACAAACGATGAGGGCAGGGGCTGCGCCACGCTTCAGCCGAGCCCGCATCGCCGTGCTCATGCTCCTCGTGATGCTGGGCTCATCCGCCACAGCCATGGTGCAAGCGAACGACGTCCAGACCCCAATCATCACGGTCGAGGGGGTTCCACCCGTGATGTGCGGCGCGGATCTTTGCCCGACCCCAGACCGATTTCCCGACCGGGCAGGCCGGGACGCTGCGGAGGCCTACGGATGGTGGACCGGATACGGCCCCGACCTTGACGCCAACGGCATGGACGACCGCTTGCAGCGCGTCCTCGACGGTGGCACCTCAGTGTCCCCGACCGCCGTCCTTGGAGCAGATGGACGCCGGACGGTCGCGATCGTGATTGATTTCGCATGGCACCCGACGAGCAAGGACGTTGACGCCGTCCGAAGCGTCCTCGCACGTCATGGATGGGTGTCGGAAGAAGGCGGTGCATGGTTCGACCTCCCGAAGAGCCTCGACGCGATCGTGCTTGATCGGGTGCCTGTTGCTGCACTTGTCCCTCTTTGGCAAACCCACGGCGTGGTCGTTGTTGAGATGCAAAACGTGCTCGCGGCAACGAACGAAGTTGCTGCAAAAGCCGTGCGCGCTCGGGATTCGGACGTGTATGCAGGAGAGGTGCATCCAAGCGGGTACACCGGTGATGGCGTGGTCATCGCTGTTCTGGACACAGGCGTCGACAACGAGCACCGTGCCCTGAACGATTTCGACGACGTCGACGATGAGCCGGATTTGGACCCCCTGTCCTACGACGACCACAAGTGGGTGGCAGGCTTCGACGCGACGTCAGCGAGTTCCAACCCAGACGGCTCCCAAGACCCTGACGATGGCTCAGGGCATGGCACCCACGTGGCCGCGAGTGCCCTCGGGACCGGTGATTCGTCCCGTCGCCACATGGGAACGGCTCCTGGGGCCTACTTGGTCGACGTAAAGGTCCTGACCGATGCGGGCGGCACGAATTCCCAGTACTCCATCAGCGGCATTCAGTGGGTGGTCAACAACGTGGACACCGATTGGGGCCACAACGGCTCCTCAAAGGGCATTCAGATTGCCTCGATGTCCTTCGGGTCGGTCGGAACACCGCTCAACCCAGACGACACCGGAGACAACGGTTCAAGCGCCGAAGCGCGCTTGGTGAACCAAGCGGTCGAAGCAGGCGTCGTCTGTGTGATTGCCATGGGCAACGACGGCACCCACCGCGTCCCATCACCCGCCAGCGCCGACCTTGGCATTGCCGTTGCCGCCTCCAACGACCGGAACTCCGTGAACCGCACCGATGACGGCATCGCGAGTTACTCGAATTCTGGACCTCGAGACGACGACGGGGACGACGATGAGATGGACGAACTCAAGCCAGACATCGCTTCTCCCGGGACGGGCATCACGAGCGCCACCGCGGCCACCGGCGCGACCTTCCCCGGCCAACCAACCCGCCCGATGGCGGACCGTGACTACGACAGCAAGGACGGAACGAGCATGGCCACACCGTTGGCCTCGGGCGTCGTGGCCCTGATGCTCGAGGCCGACCCTGACCTTGAGCCCGAGGACGTCAAAGACATCCTTCGACGCTCGGCCGAGGTTCGCGGGAGCCCGTACGACACCGACCTGGACCCCGTTTGGAACGAAGCATGGGGTTGGGGCTTGATCGATGCATCATGTGCGGTCGACACCGTGAGGGAGCGCACATGCACGTCGCTCGAGGGGGGTACCGTCGTCGCCCCCCCGCCCGTCGGGGACGGCGAAGGGCACCACGTCCACATCGAATCCTTGAGCAACGGCACGCTGCACCTGGCAGGTGAACGGGTTCGCTTTTCTGGGAGCGTTGAGGAGGCAGCGGGCCGGACGTACACCGACGTCGAAGTTCGCCTTGAGCAGTACCGAGACGGCTCCAGCATCCCTGTCACGCTCGTCGACTGGCGCTCTGCTGGAGGCGACGTCGACGCATGGTTCCTCGACCTCACGCTTCAGGAGGAATGGGCCGACGAAACCGCGGACTACACCTTGGTGTTGGCCCGCGCCAGGACGGACCAAGGCGACCTTTCCGCCGCCGACGTGCGATGGTTTGACCTCGGCCGGATGGAGGCGACCATCAGCGGCCCAAGCGCGAACGTTGTGCTCGAGGGCAGCGTGACGTTCACCGGTACGGCTCAGGGCCCCGACCCGCACAGCGTTGAGGCGAAGGTGGACAACGGGCCATGGACGCTTGCGGCAAACCTCGATGACGAGGATTTCGTTGAGCAGTCGTGGTCATGGTCATGGGATTCAACCACCGTGGACGACGGTGACCATCGGATCTCGTTCCGCTTCGTCAACACCAGCGGCGCCACGAGCGAAGCCGTGCGCCGAACCTGGGAGGTCGACAACCTTCCAGCTGCACCTGAACTCGGACTGACCGGCATCGCGACTGTGCTCGAACGGGACCTCCCGGTCACCAGCGCTGTGGCGGGGACCGTGCTCGAGGTACAGTTTGAACTCGTCAACGACGGAGACGCGGTAGCGACGGACGTGGCCATCGCCCTCGATGCCCCGGGCACACCCTCGGAGGTGTATCCAGACGCCGCCCTGTTGTCGAGCGTGGACGCCGGAGAACGACGCACCGTCTCCCTGTGGTGGTGGGCCACAGAGCCCGGGACCCACGAGGTGGTGTTGAGCGTGGACCCCAACGACAGGATCGACGACGTCGACCGAAGCGACAACGACGTTTCGTTCAGTTTCACGGTTGAACCTCGACCCGTGGAGGCGACCCTGCGGCTCCTTCACGGCGCCGTCACCACGGTCCCTCGCATTCCAGTCCCTGGCGATCCGTTCGAAGTCAGCGTTCGCATCGACAACCTTGGACAAACGGACGCAGGCTCGCTCCGGGTGGACCTCGAACGGTGGACCCTCGATGGTTGGCTTTCCGTGGACAGCCTGACCCTCCCTCGTGTTCAGGGTGGCCTGACCTCCACCGGCTACGCGATGGGCCGGTTCACCGATGTCGTCGAGGACGTCGGTGCGCATCAGTACCGGGTCCTGTTGGTCGGCGACGGCGTTGAATCCGAGCACGCCGAGCATCGCTTCACGATTGTTGCGGACCTGTTCACCTTCACGCCTCGCACCGGTGTGTCGCTCGATGTCGGGGAAACCCCGCTCCGTGTCGTTGGCGGCGAGGACGGGTCGGTGCTGTTCACCGTCCGGGATGGAGAACTTCATGCTCGCACGCTGAGTTCGAAACTGCTTCCCAAGAACGACGTCTTGATTGAACGGGCTTGGGGAGGTGAGCTCGCAGCCACCGTCCGAAGCGACGGCATGGTCCAGATGGCGTGGACGCGCCGCACGATGAGCGAAGATGGCTACACCTTGCACGACCTCGGCATCGCCGCACTCACCCTGAGCGGTCAAATGACGCCTGTGCAGCGTGAACTGACGCCGCTCAAACTCTCCGAGGGAAGTTACTGGGGGCTCGATATCGCTGAACGGGATGGCGAGGTCGTCATCGCGGGCTACCACCGCGACATCTCCACCGGAGGCTCCTGGTTGGACTTGACCAGCGTCTTCACCATGGTGTCGGACAGCCCGGACCGGAGCGGATCGTGGGACGGCCCAACGGTGGTGGCCACCGACGTCGACGTGCTGCCTTCTGCAGGGGCTCCGGTCTCCGTCGCGATTGGCGAGGACCGATTGCACGTTCTGTATCAGTCGGAGCGCAGCGACCGCACGGGCTTGGAACGGCTCGGCCTGCTCTACACCCATGGCGCGCGCGGAGAGGCATCGTGGAGTTTCGTGGCCTCTGCCGGGGACAACGTCAGTGTCCATGACCTCCAGATCATGGGCGATGGGGATGACGAACGGCTCGTGGCGGCATGGATCGATGAAGGCGCAACGACCATGCTGTGTTCTGCAGTGACGTCCGATGCATGGTCCATTGATGCCCCCCATTGCGTCGACGCACCCGGATCACACATGCTGAGCCTCGTTCCCCGCGACCACGGCGTCATGGTGGTGTACGACGAGGTCACGGTCCGGGGACCACTCGTCCGCTTCGGCCTGCTTGGCAGCGGCACGGGTACGGAGCAATACGGCCTGTCGGACGTGCTCACCAACGGCCGACTCCTCAGCGCGAGCGGACCTCAGGGTGACGTCCTCATCGGCCTCACAACCACCACTGGCCTGCTTGACCTGCACGAACTCGCTAGCCTGGAAACGAACAGCGGCGGTGGTGCCACCGACGGATGGTTGGCAAGCCTGCTGGCACCGCTTCCCGGCGACGAGGACATGCAGTTGGTGATCTTGGCCGGCGTCGGTGTGCTGCTGGCTGGATTGGCCGTGGCGATTGTCGTCACCGCCACCCTTGGTGCGCGTTCACGAAAAGACGACGACGAGGCACCAAGCCCCGCAGACGACGACCTGATGCTGATGGTGACCCCTGAGGCCGATGTGGAGCCTGAACTTGTCCTCGACCCTGAGCCTGAGGTGGTGCTTGACGAGGCGGAGCCGCTCATCGTGGAGGAGGAGCCACAACGCCCTGAGCCGGTCAACGAGCGTCAGGAACGAAGGCGGCGGCGAGCCATGGGGACCGTTGAGGGGTCGCCCGATCCCTCCGCACCTGCCGGGACGGCCGCGACGGCCCTCCCTCCGTTGCCTGCGCCCCCGCAGCAGCAAGGCCTCCCGCCCCTACCGACGTTGCCCCCCCTCCCAGCCCCTGCCAAGCAGGCCGTGTGCCCGTCGTGTGCCGCCTCTTTCACGGTCCGTGACCTGATGCTGCGCCACCTTCCTTGCCCTCTTTGCGGAGAACGCGTGGAGGTCTGAACATGTGCGGGATCATGGGTTACCGTGGCCAGAGGCGAGCTGCGCCTGTCCTTCTGGGAGGGCTTCGTCGGCTTGAGTACCGTGGATACGACAGCGCGGGGCTTGCCATTCGCAACGGCGGCATGCACGTTTGGAAACAGATTGGAAGGGTGCAGGGTCTGGTCGACAACCTGCCCGCTGAGATCCAGGGCACGCTTGGCATTGCGCACACACGCTGGGCCACCCACGGAGGCGTCACGGACGAGAACGCCCACCCCCACCTCGGCCCACACCAGCGTGTGGCCATCGTGCACAACGGCATCATCGAAAACGCAGGCGCTGTTCGGCGCGACCTTGAACGGTCCGGGGCGACCTTCACCTCAGAAACAGACAGTGAGGTCATCGCTCACCGCCTTGAGGCGGCCATCGACGAGGGACTCGAACCGCTGGAAGCGATGCGGAAGGCCCTCAACGGGCTTCGAGGAACGTGGGGTGTCTGCGCTGCCTTCCTTGATCACGACGCAGTGGTCTGTGCTCGAAACGGGAGCCCCATGGCCATCGGCGAGGCCGAGCATGGCGTCATCTTCAGTTCCGACCCGCAACCGCTGAGCGAGCACACGAACCGCGTCCTGATCCTCGAAGACGGCGACATGGCCATCGCGGACGAAAGCGGGTTCCGTGTTGAACGGCTGACGGGCGGCGCCAGCAACACCACGGCCATCGTCATGGAAGAGGCGTGGGGGGAGGCGGAACTGGGCGACTTCCCGCATTTCATGATCAAAGAGATCCACGAGCAACCCGAGGCCTTGCGCCACTGCATCTCAGGACGCATCGACCTCAGAAGCGGCAACGGCCGGCTCGGTGGGCTTCATCTCAGTCCCAAGGCCCTCACCGAAGTGCCGCACGTCCGCTTGCTGGGGTGCGGGACGGCGATGCACGCCGCGTTGATCGGGCAGCAACTGATCGAACGGCTCGCTCGCCTTCCGGCCGTCACCCACGTGGCGAGCGAGTTCCGATACCAAGACCCCGTGGTGAACCCCCGCGCACTGCATTTCGCCGTCTCCCAATCCGGAGAGACGATGGACACGCTGGCCGCCATCAAGGAAATCCAACTCAAAGGCGGTGAGGTCCACGGCGTAGTGAACGTCGTCGGGTCGAGCATCGCGAGGTTGTGCGGCCAAGGGGTGTACATCCATTCTGGTCCAGAGCAGGCGGTCGCCTCGACGAAGGCCTTCTCCAACATGGTGGCTGCACTCACCATTTTCGCCGTTCAGATTGGCCGCACACGCGGCCTGCCTCCCGCGGAAGCGAAACAGGTGCTCCGAGGACTTCGAGAGGTACCCGACCTGATCGAGGCCTACCTTGCGGACCAAGGCCCAATCATGGACGCGGTCGAGATGGTGAAGGACGCGTCTTCCGTGCTTTTCCTCGGGCGTGACCTCTCCGCGAGCGTCGCCAGGGAAGGAGCGCTCAAACTGATGGAATTGGCCTACGTGCCGTGCCTCGCCTACCCCGCCGGGGAGATGAAACACGGACCCATTGCCCTGCTTGAGGAGGGAAGCCCAGTGATTGTCATCGCTCCGGACGACGAAGTCAAGGAGAAGGTGTCCTCAGCCATTCACGAATGCCGAGCAAGGGGGGCACGCATCGTTCTCATTTGCACCAAGGGGGACGACATCGCCGAGCAGGGCGACGTGGTCATCGAGGTGCCACGCACCCACCCGTACTGCTCGCCGCTGCTCACCGTCCTTCCAACCCAGCTCATCGCTTACCACACAGCCTTGAGCCTCGGACTCGACGTGGACAGGCCCCGAAACCTTGCGAAGTCCGTCACGGTGGAATGACCGAATCGCTGAGGCACATTCATCAAGCGTGACGGCCTCCTGAGGTCGGTGACCGCATGTCCATCGAACGCATCCCCACCCACATCGAGGGCCTCGACGAAAACATGCAGGGTGGCATCCCAAAGGAGCACATCGCCATCGTGGCTGGAGCCAGCGGTGCCATGAAGTCCAGCCTGACGTTCTCGATGCTCTACAATGCTGTGTTGTACGGAGAAACCTCAGGAATTTACGTGACCCTTGAGCAAGGGAAGGACTCCTTGCGGCAGCACATGGCCAACATGGGCATGAACATCGAAGACCCCAGGGTTCGCAACCGCATTGCCATCATTGACCTCGCCGATCTTCGTGTCCAATTGGACGAACAAGGCATGGGGAACAGGGTGGACTGGATGGGGCAATTGATTTCTCAGTTGACCAACTACAGAAAATCCATCGGCTTCGAGATCCTCGTGTTCGACTCCCTTGGTGCCTTCTTCACCTTGACCAAAATGGAAAACCCTCGCGACGAAATCTTCCGTCTCTTCGAAGCCGTTCGCCGGCTCGGGTTGACCTCCTTCTTCATTTGCGAAATGACGGGTGAAGATCACAAGCAGTTCGGTGAATACGGGGTGGAGGATTACCTCTCGGACACGGTGATGCACCTCGTCATGGACCGCCACGACGACGAGGTCCGTCGAAAGTTGGGCATCGTCAAAATGCGCCACACCGACCACCTGCTCGGATACCGTCCCTTCTGGTGGAAGAAAGACGAACAGCGCTTCTCGATCACCGACCGCGCTTGAGGCCGAGGCATGCGCATCGTGCTCGCTTCGGCGTCAGCACGGCGTCGCCAGGTCTTGACGGACCTCGGCCTCATCGTTGAGGCCGCACCCACAGACGCTGAGGAGAAGCGTGTGGAAGGAACGGTGGAATCGCAAGTGTTGGCCATTGCCAAAGCGAAGGCGTCTGCTGTGGGGTCGAGGCATCCCGGAAGCATTGTGGTGGTTGCCGACACGATGCTGACTGACCCTGACGACCCCATGCAAGGCCTCGGGCAGCCGAGCGACGAAGCCGCTGCGGTGGCGATGCTTCTGCGGTTGCGAGGCAGGCGGCACCGTGTATGGAGTGCTGCGGGCATCCGCGTCGCCGGCACGTGGACCTTCCAGACAGCGTCGGCGGTGGTTGAACTGAATGGGTTCAGCGACGACGTCCTTTCCGAACTCGTGACGTCTGGGTCGTGGCGTGGCAAGGCCGGAGGTTACGATCTTGAGGGCGCCATGGGGCCGCACGCGACCGTCGTTGATGGTGCGGCGAGCACCGTGTTGGGGCTGCCGGACAGCACCGTCAGCGCCCTCATGGCCTTGGCCTCATGACGAAGGAAGCAGGGCACGCATCGGGCGACCGAGCAGATGCTTGCTCGTGTCCATCATGACCTCTGCCCCGGGGACAAGGAACAGCAGGTCGTCGCTGTCGAGGGCCCATGCCCCGACGCCAGTGGTCTGCCCCAAGCGACGCAACTCGCTGCGCAACGCGTCCTGATGCGCCTGCATGTGCACAAGGCCCGTGAGGTCAATGAAGAGGCAATCTCCGGCTTGAACACGTGCCATCATCCGCTCGATGGGGAGTCGACCGGTGGGGTCAGGAGCGATGTAGCGGACCGCACGCCGCGCCTGTGGGCGCGGTGTGATGTGCCCTCGACCAAGGTCGATGAAGCGGTGACCTTCGTGCGTCTCCTCGCCCCGCCACGGACCCGGTTCTGGCAAGGCCTCAGGCGAGGGCGATGCCTCGGGCACAACCGCTGGGGGGGATTGGAACGCAGGGGATGAGGCACGTTCCGACGGGTCAAGGCCAAAAAATTGCCAGAACCCTCCCGCCACACAAAGCACCTCAGAGTCCAAGATCGTCCAGCAATCCGGCCAAATCTTGCTGCGCCATCGTTGGCGTCGGAGGCGCGTTCGCCTCAAGCCATCGCTCGCCGTAGAACGCCCATTGCTCCATGCTCCATCCCGGCGGCAGACCGCCGGCGGGAAGCGGTGGACCCGCCGTTGCCGGAGCGGGGGAGGGAACCGGGGTTGGTTCCGGTTGGAGCGCAGGGGCGGGTGCTGGAGCAGCGCCAGCCTCGAGGAACGGGGTAAGGTCCGGGTCGGTGGACGGCGCGGGTTGCGCGGCAGGCAGCGAGGTAAACGCCGCCACATACGGGTCCTGTCGCGGGGCGGTGTCCCACATCGACGTCCCCTTGTCAACGGTTGGGGAAGAGGAACGTCCACCAAAGAGCAGCGTTGCGCCCAATCCACCAATGAGCAGGAGCAAGGCACCGATGATCAGGTTCTGACCGACTCCGATCGATTCCGCAGCACGCTGGAACACGTTGCCGGGAGGTGCCTCGGCGACGGTCAAACTGAGGCTGACCATGTGCGAGGCACCGTTGTCGTCCACCACGGTGAGGTTCACGAGCCAGGTTCCGGCAGGAAGTGCGGTCAGGATGACGGCCTCTCCCTCGACCGGCGTGCTACCGAGGGCCGACGGAAGGTCCCACGTGGAGCGGAGGCTCGGCAGGTCCGACGGCGTGTCCATGGAGGCGCTGCTCGACAGGTTCAGGCCGTCGCCCTCGACGAGGTCGCTCACGTTCACGGAGGTGGTGATCACCGCCGTTGGGCGAAGGTTCACCACCGTAACGTTCGTGCTGATGCGATCGAAGGCCCCGTCGTCGTCCGTGACCGTGGCGGTGACCGTATGCGTGCCTTGAGCGGCCCACACGTGCTCGAGGCTCACGCCCTCCACGTCGCAATCGTTCCTTCCATCGCCGTCGTCGTCCACGTCAACAAGAGCATCGAGGTCCCAGCAGACGGTGAGGTTGAGCAGGTCGGACGCGGTGTCGTCCACCTTGACGCTGAGGCTGAGAAGGTCGTCCTCGTACACCGCAACGGTCGGGTCCAGCCCGGTTATGGTCGGCGCGACGTTGCGAACCGTGATGTCGACGTAGCGAGGGGAGGAACGAACGCCGTCGTTGTCCACCGCCTCCACCTCAACGCGGTGCACGCCGGCGATGGGCCAACTGACCTGAACGTTGGAGATTGGACCCACGGTGCCTTGTGTGAAACCGTCCATCCGGTCGGAGAGGTCCCAGTTCACCCCAAGTTGAGACAGGTCACTGGGGGTGTCGTCCACCGCGACCATGAGGTTGACCGCTTGGTCCTCGTCCAGCACCCATCCGTCCTCCGGAGGCACTTCGGTGCCGTTCATGATGAACCGAACAGGGTCCAGCGTGGGCGCGAGGTTGGTGGCCAGCACATCGACGCTGACGTTCGTCGTCGCTCCATCGTCGTCGGTCGCAGTGAGGACAACCGTGGTCACCCCTTCGTCTTCGGGGGCAAAGGTGCACTGGTCTGTGGCGCCGCCTTCGTCGCAGCGGACGCCGGACCAGGCGTAGGTGATGGCCAAGGCGGGTGGCGAAACGGTGTCGGGGTCGTTGGCGTCCGTTACGAGGACCGTGACGCTTGAACGGGCCACGACGGAGGTCGGTGACGAGATGTTCACCTCTGGCGGCCGGTTCAAGATGACCGCCGAGGACGTCAGTATCGTCGTGTCGCCTTCTTCGTCCAGCACCTTCACGGTCACGTCCCACGCACCATCGTCGTCCCAGACGTATTCGAGGGTGCATCCTTCGGCTTCGACATCAAACATCATGCCCTCTGGCGTCTCGATGTCGAAAAAGCAGGTGACGGTCCCGCCGTCGTCGTCCATGCTACCGGAGGCGTCGAGCATCACCGGTTCTCCGGTGTTCTTGTTTGGATCGATGGACAGGCTGGCCGTGGGAAGGGTCCCAACAAAGACAGGAATCCGGGCAAGGTCGTTCGAGGTGTTGGCGTCGGTGGCCCCAACAGCAGCAGCATCGACCTCAACGACCACGGCAGGATCCGCAGCCGCACGATCGTCGCTTGTCAAGGGCACGGTCAGCGTCAGCGAGGTTTGGCCATAGCCACCGATCGGAGGGTACGCCATGCTTGGAGACAGGTTCGTTGAACCACCATCCCATCGTGCCTCCGCAACGGCGCTTGTTCCCGTCACGTCGAGGATGCCGCGGTTCGCGATGGGGATGGTGAATTCGAGCGTGTCGCCGACCACCCCTCCAATGACGTCGTTCGGGCCAAGACGCGTCGTCACACCGTCCCTTGTTCGGTTGACGAGCACCCCCTCGAGCAGCGGCATGAGGTCAACGCCGACGATGTCGAGGTCGACAACGACGGTGTAGACGCCAACCACGCCTTGCTGCGAATCGAAAACGACAATGCCATCGCTCGAATGGTCGTCGGAGGCTGGCGTGCCGTCGGTTGTAGAAGGGACGGTAAACGTGCAGCAGTTCACGCCCGGCCACCTGCTTTCCGTGCTGCCTGCGGAGGAGGACATTTGGAAGGTCATGGAGCCGATGTCGTTGCCTGCAAGGTACTCGGTGTACGCAGAAGGATACCGAGCGATGTCAGCACTGCTGCATGCAGCGTACGCAGCAGGCGTAACGACGTACTCCACCGTGAGGTCAACGGTGCTGTTGGGAAGGTATGCGGGGAAGGGGGCGCTCAAGGCCAAGTTCGTGCAGCGCTCACCTGGATCACCGTCCGCGACCACGCCGTAGGAGGAAGCAGGTTCGTATGTTTTGAGCGTCCAATCAATTTGGAATCCTGCTGCCTGTTGGACGCGGATCCACGCAGGACCACGCACCGCTGGGCAATACCATTCGAATCCAAGGTCCGCGCCCGTGCTGTTCCAGCGGTTGATTTTCCACGCATCACCGCAGCCGCTGTACGCGACGCTGAACCCGTCCTGAGCGGTAGGCGCCCCGCTCCCGGTCACCGCCCAGGTCGTGTTTTCCTCGCTCGTCGTGTCGAAATCCGAGGGGTCGAAGTAATCCGAGGTGCCCGTGACCGTGGTCTCCGCCGTGTAGGCTTGCGACCAATTGTCACCCGTTCGGACGGGGTGGTCACGGGATTCCTGCGGGGGGTCGTAGGTGGTGGTGAAGGTCAAGTCCGCAAGTTCGAACGCGAGCCAACCGATGTTGAAGGGTGCGAATTCGACCAAGAGGTCGAACTCGGACGTGATCATCGCCATGTCCGATGCGCGAACCGTGTCCCTCCCCGTGTAGGTGATGTCGAGGCGCCCGGAGGTGCCTTGGAGCGTTGCTCCACTGTTGCCGGAGGTGAACGCACCATCGATGTCCATGGTGTAGCCCACCACGCTTGTCCCGCTCGCGTCGTTCATGGTCATGAGGCCAACAGAAGCGACCTCCATCGTCGTGTCCCCTTCCAAGGTGCTGACGCTTGCTGAAACGCCAGCGTTGGCGATCAAGTTCGCCACGTCGAAGCCGGTCTCGTACACCCACGTGTCCCCGGCCCGCCATGTGGGCACCTCGTCCACGGCCGGAGCGCCACCGCTGCGTGCGGGTGCGATGGATTCCGGCAACTCGACCTGCACCATGGAGCCAAACGGGGCCAGCGCAATGAGCAGCAGCAAGCCAACCGCCGCACAACGCCGGGTCTCCATCGGCATGCGATGCAGCCGCTCCCCCTTAATGCAACGCTCATGGCCACCCGACGAGCAGCACGACGATGTCGAGGGCCATGATCCATGTGACCGCCCCGTCCAGCACCCTCCACGCGCCGTCCACGCTCAGGTCGCGGAAGCCAAGTCGACGCAGCAGGTCCCGCGTGAAGTGCCGGTCGGGTTCCGCCTGGTCACCGAGCAAGCGTCGTTCCCACACCGTGAGGATGCATGCATCGGACATGTGCCAGTGCACGCGGAGGCCAATGAGGAAGCAGAGGTGGAGCAGCAGCCAATCACGGAGCAGCCAACCGAACAACCCGTACAGAAAAACGAGCACGTGGAGGGCGTAGACGAGACGCCCGAGGAGCACGTTGCGCTGCATTTGGCTCAAAGGAGGTCGGCCAACTCGTCCTTGATGATCTCGACGGCTTCGAGGATCTCAGACTTGTGACGTGCTCCGGTGATGACCATCTTGCCGCTGCCGAAGATGAGGCACACGACCTTGGGGTAATCGAGGCGGTAGATGAGGCCGGGGAATTGCTCGGGCTCGTATTCCACCTTGTCGAAGGGAAGGTGGAAGGTGAGGTTGTTGAGGTTCAGCTTGCGGGGGGCGTCCGCGAGGGGCTCCCCCGTGAACTTGTCCGTCCCGTCGTAGTCCTCGGGGTAATGGAGAGCGTAGGTGGCG
>JALRLN010000170.1 GCA_023254445.1 Candidatus Poseidoniaceae archaeon
ACAGGCCACCCTCGTTCAGTGATGCCTTGAAAGGCTCCCGAGCGTACCACGTTCCATGCGCCGGAAGACACCGCTCAACGTCGGCCCGGGTTGGTCGCATTCCCTCCCCATGCCCATGCCCGGTGTTCCTGTCAGCGTGACCTTGGACGACGCCATCGGCCAAACATCCCGACTTCCGACGCCTCCTCGCGTGTTTTTTTGGACGGAACTCGAGCACCGATGCCCCGAAGGATGGGGCCCCCCCGAGGCCATCGAGGCCGAACTGGGCGCGTGGAGCCGTCAGTACCCAGAGGCATGGCTCGCCGTGGACCTCCGCGTTGGTTCCTTCCCTCCTGCCACGCTCACGCCGCTTGAGGAACTGATCAGCACGCTTCGGCGGCCGGTGCTCATCGTCATCGACGAGGACGAAGACCCGATGCTCGGGCCCCGCTGGGTCCTGCCCTAACGTCGCTCACGAATCGAACGAGAAGCCGCACGCGCAGGCAGATTCACCGGCCGGAACGGGGTTCTGGCAGATCGGGCAGTCCCGAACATCGCCCTGGGCCGCTTCCTCGACGCCCTCGTCAGCAGCAGCCTCATCGGCGGCCGAGTCGGCGTCGTCCGAACCTTCGTTGGAGCCATCTTCGGTGGCCCACGCCGCAGCGGCGTCCTCGAGTTCTTGCTTCTTGAGGTAGCCGTTCTGGTCGTGGTCAAAGCTCGCCGCGTGGGCAATGAAGGCGTCTCGGTCCTCCATCGGGATGCCATGCGCTTCCATCACGCGGTCCAGCACGTCGTCACGGAAGTTGACCGCCGGGGCCTCCTCCGCTGCTTCGTCGGCCTCGCCCTCCGCCGATGCATCGTCCGAGGCGGGCTCGGACGCATCTTCGATTTCGTCACCAAAGACCGCACCGTGGAAGGTGTTGAGCAGGTCGGTGTCGATCTCACCTTCACCGGAAATCTGGTACTGCAGATCCACGCGCTCGTTTCGGCCCACCTGCGGCAGGTGCCAGACGACGGTGGTTCCCAACTCCCCGTCTTCGGTGGTGGTTTCCACCCCTTCGGCAGGGGTGCCGGAGATGGTGATCACCACGTCCTTCATGGCATAGCCAGCCGGAACGATGTCGGTGATTTGCACGTCCGCCAGCGGCGTGTCGCCGTCGTTCGCGAACAGCAAGAGGACCTCGTAGCGCCCTCGACCACCAACCTTGAGCACCTGCTTTCCAGCCGAGAAGTTCCGACGGTTGTGGACGACGTGCACCGACGGAGCCGAGGTGGAATCACGCTCACACATCGGACCGTAGCGTTCGCAGCTGAACTCAGCCCGGCACGGAGCATCCACCCGCTCGTTGGCAGGGGAGGGGTCAGGGGCAACGAGGGTGTACGTGACGACGACTTCGTCCCCCGGCTTCATGCCCAACGGTCCCTTGCGCCCGACGGTGATGGACAGGGTGTGCCCTGCCCCGTCGGGGCTGTGGAACTCGCGCTCAAGGGTCAGCCCTTCGCTGATTTCCGCCTTGAACTGCTCAGGAGGCAAGGCCTCGCCTCGCAACTTCACCTTCATGCTGCTCGGGTCAACGGCGTTGAAGAGGCCCGGGATGTCATCGGTGATGCGCATGAGGTTGATGTCCGAAGATCCAGTGTTGGTGACGCGGAGTTCCGCCTCGAGGCTTTGCTCACGGTAGGAGTGGAGCCGTGCACGGCTGTAGGACTTCTCAACGCTCCCGTCCACCACGAGCAGGTCACGCGCTTCGATGCTGACCGTTCCTTCCGTGGACGCGGAGGTCCTTGGGAGCACCGTGTAGGAGAGTTCCCACGTGAGGTCCGGCTTGTCCGCTGAGTCAACCGAGACCGAGTCTGAACGCCATTCGCCGTGTGGCGCGACGTCCTCGTTGACGTCATGGAAATCGAAGAGCAACTCGTCGCTTCCCTTCAACCGTGCCTGCAACTTGACGAGGTCCACCGCGAAGGAGGACCGGTTCTCGAACACCGCGGTGACTTCCCACGAGTCGGGGCGCTCCCCCTCGATGGACTTCATGTAGGCAAATCCGCGGCAGAAGGCGTCCAATTCGTCGAAGGACATCGTCGACAACGCCGCATCAGCGCGGTACGTCGCGACGGCAGAACCGCATGCAATCGGCTTCGCGTCCTCAACCGTGATGGTACCACGCACGACCATGGTTTGTTGCACACCAACGCCAAGCGAGCCAACGGCCCACACGACCTCGCCGTCCTCGACCGTCGCATGCTCGACCTCGTCGACCACCATCCCAGCGGGGAGGGGGCGTCGCACCTCCACGTCGTGGAGGGGGACGGCCGAAAGGTTCTGGACATCGACTTCGATGCACACGGCGTTGCCTGAAGCACCGAGGGCGAGCGACGAGGAGGCCTCCTTGTCGCGGGCAGGGTTGGAGTCAAAGCGTTCCCGCATCGCAAGCATGCTGTGGTCGTTGACCACGTAGGTCACCACGTGCTCCTGTCCAGGCTCAAGTTCCTCGACGTTGACGATCGCCGCCTCAATGCTGGTTCCGTCCGTGTTGGTCATGACGGCGTCGACGTCGTAGACACGGTCGGATTCCGATGGGTTGAGCAGGGTCAGGGTGCCCTCGACCTTCTGGGACACGACGTGTCCATCAACATCAACGGTCGTGGATTCGACTTCGACGATGGACCCCTGAAGCTTGTCGCCCGCGATGCTGTCGACCTCGTCGACAGAGCGGAGCACAGCACCAGCAATCACGCCAGAGACACCCTCGTCCACGGCATCCAGGCGATCGTCGCCGCTGCCCGACAGGCCGTCGACGGTGAGCGCCAAGGGATCAGCGGTGACCGGTGCGAGCAAGGGGTCGACCGGCATCGCCAACGGGTCCGCGGCCGGCATGTCGAGGCCGGGCGGGGCAGGAGGTGCAGGCATCGCCAACGGGTCCGCGGCCGGCATGTCGAGGCCGGGCGGGGCAGGAGGTG
>JALRLN010000171.1 GCA_023254445.1 Candidatus Poseidoniaceae archaeon
CAACTCCGTTCAACATGGCATGGCGGCCATGATGGTGGGTTTCCGGGCGTGGAAGGACGGCATGAGCAACGGCGGAACGATGGCCAATCCAACAGAACCCGACCCTGCCGACCCTTACCTCGTTCAGGCCTTCCAAGATTCGCTCGTGTACAACGAGCGGGATTGCGTGGTTATGATGGAAATCCTCGATTACCTCAGGGCCAACCACGTGTGATCCCACCTACCGATGTTCAAATCTGGTGGAGTGTGGATGTACGAACATGCCAACAACGACAGAGCGTTTGCAGCGTGACGAGGTTTGGTATTGCCTGGACTGCGACCATTTCTGCTTGGGCGATGGCGGCGAATACTACATGGTGCACGATGCCATTTGGTACCGGGTGACCTACGGGCAAGAGTGCGAAGGCATGCTCTGCATTGGCTGCCTCGAGGGGCGCCTTGGTCGTGGATTGACGGCGGCAGACTTCACCGATTGCCCGCTCAACCACGAGAAGCGCGAGCGTGGTTCTGCACGGCTCCGTGACCGATTGAATCGGAGCAGGTGATGGACCTGTTCAGTGTTGATATTCGCAGCCGGGAGTTGTGCAGTGAAACACGCGTTCCACCGCTCGCCACGTCAGTGGTGACGTGCAGCCGCCGCACATGGACGTGCCGTCCTGTACCGCTACCCCAATCGCCCTTTCTTCGTTCTCGATCTCTTCGTTGTGCAGGTCGTACGCCACATCGTCAGGAGTGATGCCCATGCGCGTCGCATGGGGGAGGTTTGGATATGAATTCCGGCAAGGCCGGGTGTTTTCATAGATAAACGAACCGCAATCTTTATATAGGTGATTGTGTTACCTCTAAAGTCCGCGACAGGAAATGAAACCATGATTGGCACTCTCTGGGAAATCTTGCACCTTGCCTGGATGATGATGACCACCTACGTGGTCGTTCGGTTCTTGGACGTGGTCCAACAGCAAATCCCCCTCGCCGAGGGGGCTGGGGATTCACGTCTGCACAACGAGGAGGTGCGCCAATGACCGTTCATCGTCACGGGTTCGCTTATGCAGGCCCCGTGCTTGAGGGGCACGTCCGGTGCATGACCGTCCAGCCACCTTCTGTCGTTGCCGGATTGCTTGATGCTGGTGAGCATCGTCCGAACCTTCGCCTCTCTGAGCAATCAAGCGAGTACGCTGCATGCCGTGGATGCCGTGACGACGACCAGTGGTGTTACCTCGATGCCAATCGCTGGGTCGTCGGTGAAGCTGCACAGCGCCTCAACCTGCCCCAGATGGATGCTGCCGTATGGCTGAACGCAAGCGGTGTGTTCGCTCGCGACGAAGGGTGGATTGAGCACCGGCCCGGCCATTTTCTGCTGGTGCTTGACGTACCCGCCGACGATATGGTTCGCTTTCACGCCGATCTGTTCCGCTGGGTGGTGGCCTGTGACGCTCCAATCCCCCCCGCCTCTGTTCGTGGTGCAGCTTCCTTGGAAGAATTCATGGAAGCACGACGGCGTTACACCCGGAGGTTTCCCCCCGACATCGCTGAATGGGATCTCGATCTCCGCATCCAATGGTTGAGGCCCACATGGGAGCACGTCTTTGACGACGCTTTGTGGGGGCCAAATGGATTCGACCACATGGGGGACCACCACGGCCACTCTCCCCTGTACGGGCTTACCCCCTCCATTCAACTGGCACATGTCCGTGATGTTGTTGCATGCCATGCAGAGAGCGGAAGGCCCGAGTGGCGGGGCCTCGGTGAGGTGCATGAACTCCGAACACGCGACCGCGTGATGCTCCTGAGCCATGCTGGCGTGGTGCGGATGTCCAGCGAGCAATCCTCCCTCGAGCGCGGGGTTGTGGACTACGTTGCCGTCGGGCGTTCCGATGCAGGGCGTCGTGATGGCGCCGAGGAGGTGGTCGCCTGATGCGCATCGATCCTGACCTTCAGCCCGAATGCCCCGAATGCGGTTGTGAAGTCCTGTTCGAGGTGATGGTCGACGGCATCGTTGTCGTCAATGGCGACGGGCCATGCGTTCGCTTCCTTGTCCGTGACCGAGGGGGCACCGTTGCACGCTCCGCTCCCTTCCTTGAGGGTGACCTCGATGTGGACTGCCCTCAATGCGGATTCAGCGGCTTCCTGTCCGACGTGCTCGACGATCTTGGTCCCGCCAACCGACCAGAGAGCGTGAGCCGTTCTCGGCGCTCCCCCATCGACCCTGACCTGCAGGCCACCTGCCCTTCATGCGAATGCGAGGGGATGTTCCACATCGAGGTCCCTGGCGTGCTGATCCAGACCGCCAACGGCCCTGTCGTCCGCTATCCAGAATACATCGGGGGTCAACTCGACCATCGGAGCACCCCCCTTCTGGTCGACCACCTCGAGGTGGATTGCCCCACCTGCCGCCACAGGGCTCCCTTTGGAGAGGTGTACGGCTGCCAGGAAGCCGAAGCCATGTCCAACGAAGACGAACGGGGGAACAACGAATGAGGCACCAACGAACATGCCAATGCGAACACCACACGAACGAACGGGGCGAGCCGCGACAATGCGGACAAACCTACACCACCTTCGGCCACTATGGATGGGGGGAACCGTGGATTGCAGCCTCGCGGTGCGACGCGTGCCATGGCTGTGGGAACGGCATGCTTGGCCTGTCGGCGCTCGCCCCTGAGAAGAGGAGGGTGGCCCGGTGGGTGGCGTCCGACGCTGCTGATGCGACGCTTGGCCAACACATGCACGGCATGTCCCGGAGCAGTTACGGCATCCGTCGGCGTCTGTCCCCACGCTTTGTTCGGGCACGGGGCTTGGTGCGCGAAGGGGCTCGGCTTGACGGACCTTGTGGCCACATGCACCTGTTTGAGGTTGAAGTTCCCGGCCACTTTGTTCAAGGTGAACGTGGATGGGAGCCTTCCGCGGTGGCGGGCCATCACGTGGAGCAGCAGC
>JALRLN010000172.1 GCA_023254445.1 Candidatus Poseidoniaceae archaeon
CAGCGTCGCAGCACTGCGGACGGGCCACAGACCTTCGTTCTCGATTTCAACGGACAGGGGTGGCAGCAGCGGGTCGGCGAACGGCTCGATGCGTGGGACCTCGGTGATGGATCCTTGCAGATGCTCGAAACGCTTGATGGCTCGACCATGGACCTCAACCTGACGTTGGACCGCGTCTGGAGGAACCAGACAAGCCTTGCAGGCGTCGTTACGAGCACGGTGTTCGATGCGACGGGGTACGGAACATTGGTTCTGCTCGACACCTCAGGGGGGCTGCGAAGCGTCGTCACCACCACGGTCTCGGAAGCGAGCCTGAACCGGTCCGTCGTGCTCGGGGTGGTGGACGAACGTCTTCGCCTTGAGGCCAACGGGACAATCGCCGTCAACGAAGAGGATGCAAGCGAAGCCGGGGGCCAGTACGACCTCGACGGTACTGTCTCGGTGCTTCTTCTCGAATTGTGGGACGAAAACGGTACGAGGCGGCTGGACCATCAGCAGATTGAGGCTCAAGCCACCTTGGTGCTCATCGAGGACGGCACCCGAATGGACCTGGATCTCGACGCCTTCACCTCACTCCAGCGTTGGGAGGACGGGGTTCGAATCGATCAACATGAGGTGCTGAAAGGCGAGGGCACCTTTGGCTTCGAGGACCAAGACGAAAACGCGACGATGATCGTGAACGGCACCGTCCACCGCTTCCACCAAGAAAGCCTCAACGGCATCACCACGGAGGACACGTTGCACGTTGACGGGACGCTTTCTGGGGACGTCCAAGGCACGTTCGGCGTCGTCCGAGGCATCGAAGCGACCACGACAACAATGAACGCATCCGGCGTTACGTATGACGTCAACGTCATCCACCAAGAGGACTGGTTCAACATCACTGGCATGGGTGGCGGCTCCTTCCTGGGTGGGGCCGGACTCGGCTCGCACCACAATGAATCGTGGTCCTATGACGTGATTGGTATCGACTACGACAACCGAACCGTGCGGCTGATCTGGGAACAAACAGGTCCAGATCCTTCCGAAGGTGATGAACGACCTGCGCGTTCTCCCGTCCCTGTGGAGCCGCAGGCGCCCGAGCCGGTGGAGGGTCTCGGTGACGTTGACGTCAGCCGTGAGACAGGGCTGGTCCCCATCCCGATGAGGGCAGGCGATCGTGTGCTGCTCGATGGACAAGCGGGCCTCGCGATGCACATGGAGGTGCTGGAGTCAAGCACGGACAACGCCGATGGCCGAACCTTCACCACGGTTCGTTGGAGCGGTTCGTACCTCGACCTCGAGGGGACTGCGGAAGGGCATCTGGTCTCGGCTGGGCCGCTCTCCGGATTGTCGACGACCGTCCTGCGTAACGTTGAGGTCCCCTACGGCGGGTCCGGTGACGTCGCTTGGCTCAACGAGACCCAGCACCTCGACCGCGTGCTGTCCCCGTCGGTGGTCACCGAGGAGGACAACACGTTGCCCCACCTCCTTTCCCTCTCCACGCCAGCGGGAAATGCGGTCGCTGAGGGAGGCCGCAGCGCCGTGCTCGTTGCTGAGGTGGAGGACCCCGATTGGAACCTTCGTGACGTCGTGGTCGACCTGGGTGCTCTCGGCCTTGGGCTCCGTGCCCTCAACGACAAGGGCGTGGACGGGGACACAACGGTCGGCGACGACCGATGGAGCACCGTGCTGTCCATCACGAACGGCACCGTGGGTTCGTTCACGGTACCTGTGCGCTTGATCGATGCCTTCGGTGAGGTGACCGACACGTCGTGGACTATCAGCATCGAAAATCCGGGACCTCGCGCCATCGGACTTGACCTTGTACCTGACCGGGCGGAACGCGGCTCAACGGTGATCGTCGAGGTCACGGTGGTCGACCAGCACGACGTGGAGGCGGTCCGCCTTGATCTCACGCCGCTCGGCGGCAGCGTCGTGACGATGGAGCGCGTTTCGGGAACGGACCGTTGGGGAACAGATTTTGCGATTCCAGAATCCGCCACGCCAGGAACCGTATTGTTGAACCTGGAGATGACGGATGGCCTCGGGGCGACCCGGATCAGCAGCGTGACCTTCGACCCCCTCCGTGGATTGGTCGGACCCTTTGATGGTGAAGGCGCAGCGGAACCCGTGCCCTTCGTGCTCACCGTGGTGAACGACGCACCGAGCATCGCGGTGCCGGACCGGCTCGTGCTGAACAGCGCGGACCGAGGTCGGTGTGTGCCGTACGAAGTGGAGGTGGTCGACCTCGATGGCGTTCGCACCGTTCAGGTCGACCGTGGTTCGCTGACCCCTTTGGGCAGCAGCGCCGGGTGGTTCGACATGGTCGACGACGGTACAGGTGACGACCGCGTCGCAGGTGATGGTGTGTGGACCACGTGCGTCGAAGTGCGCAGCGGAACCCCGCTTGGCGCCCATGAAATCTTGCTTCGGGCATCGGACGACTTTGGCGCGGTCTCCCCAACCGCCTCGGCGGTTGTCAGCCTCGAAGAGGGAGGCGATCCAACCCAACCCGGCGGTGGAGGGTCGATGGCCATGGCCTGGGCGGGGCTCGGCGTCGGCGGCCTCGTGCTGCTTGGGGCCGTGTTGGTGATGCTTCGCCGAGGACCGGGTTCGTTTGAGGAAGCCTTTGGCGAGCGATGAGGCCCCGTCACCCCTTCCGACAAGCGTTTATACTCCCGCCCGGTGGGCCGACTGCACACGCGAGTGTAGTGTAGTGGTTATCACCTGGCGTTGCCAACGCTAGAACCCGGGTTCGAGTCCCGGCACTCGCATCTTTCCCATGAAAACAGGAGATTGAGTCGCCATCCAATTCCTTTTTTTTGTAAAATTGACGTCTTTTGCGGTCGGAGCCTTGATGATGTGGAGTGGGATGATGGGCCATGACCGAGCGCGTCATCTACATCGGAAGCAAACCCGTGCATCTCTACATC
>JALRLN010000173.1 GCA_023254445.1 Candidatus Poseidoniaceae archaeon
AGGATGCGGTCGGCATGGCGCACCGTGGACAGCCGATGGGCGATGACGATCGTCGTGCGGTCGGCCGAGACGCGAAGCAAGGACCGCTGAATGGCCGCTTCGGTTTCGTTGTCCACGGCGGACGTCGCTTCGTCAAGCAACAGGACCGGGGCGTCCTTGAGCACGGCCCGGGCCAACGCAAGACGCTGACGTTGCCCGCCCGAGAGGCGTTGGCCCCCTTCCCCCACAAGGGTGGCATACCCCTCGGGAAAACCCTCGATGAAGGTCGACGCCTCGGCCGCCTCGGCCGCAGTGCGCACCTCTTCGTCGGTCGCTTCGGGCCGCCCGTACCGAATGTTCTCCAAGACCGAGGTGGGAAACAGCGTCACGTGCTGGTCCACGAGGGCCATGTGACGGCGAAGGCTGGAGGCGGACCAGGACCGCAGGTCCGCACCGCACCACGTCACTGACCCGTGGTCGGGGTCAATGAAACGCATCAGGAGCCGAACAAGCGTCGTTTTTCCTGAACCCGTGGAGCCGACGATGCCCACGGTGCTCCGGGCAGCAATGGTGAGGTCGAGGCCGTTGAGGACCGCTTCACGGCCCGGATGAGCGAACTCGACCCCTTCGAGGTGAATGTCGGACCCTGCAGCCTCGTCCGCGGAGGGCGCCACGTCGCCGTCAACCAAACTTTCCGGGGCTTCGATGAGGTCGAGGATGCGGGTGGTGGAGGCCATGGCCCGCTGGTAGAGGTCGAAGGTCTCCCCGAGGCGCGTCAGCGGCCACAGCAAGCGTTGTGTCATGAAGACCAGCACCGAATAGGCGCCGACGGCCAGCGCCCCCTCCAAGGTGAACCATCCGCCGAGCAGCAGGGTGCCCGTGAAGCCGACGAGGATCGCCATGCGGATGAGCGGCACGAAGCCCGCGGAGAGCCGAATCGCGTCCCGGTTGCGCGAGCGGTACGCCTCGCTGAGGTGCTCAAGCCGCGCGGCCTCCGCGCCCTCTGCGGTGAAGGATTGGATCGTCGCCATGCCCGAAATGTCGTTCTCGAGCAGCGCGCTGAGGTCGCCTGCAGCGTCACGGACCGCACGGTAGCGCGGTTCAAGCGCCCGCTGGTAGCGGAAGGAGCCCCAGAGGATGATCGGCACCGGCAGGAAGGCCAGCAAGGCGATTTCCCACGAGACGGCGAAGAACACCGCGCCGACGACAACGACGGTGGTGCCGACCTGCAGCAGGTCGTTCGCTCCCTTGTCGAGGAAGCGTTCGAGTTGGTTCACGTCGTCGTTCAGCACCGCAAGCAGGTCGCCTCGGCGGCGTTCGTCGAACCACGCCGGCGCGTGCCCGAGGATGCGGTCGAAGGCCGACATGCGCACGTCGTGCTGGACGGATTGGGCGAGGTTTCGCCAGAGCACGCCGTACCAGTACTCAAACACGGATTCCAGCACCCAGACCACCACGGTCAGGGCCGCCAGCACGAGCAGTTGGTGCCAAGGGTCGGCCACGCCGATGCTCGCGAGCATCGAATCCTCTTGGGTGACGACGACGTCCACCGCAACGCCGATGAGCAACGGAGGTGCGAGGTCCCAGAGCTTGTTGAGCACGGAGCAAAGCACCGCGAGGCGAAGGGTCGTCGCACGGTGGGCGACGTGACCGAGAAGCCGACGCAACGGCCCCGCTTCGCCCATGCATCGACGTTGTGCGGTGGCGTTTGATGGTGGCGGTCGGGCATGGGAACGGCTATCGTCCCCGCGAGGGACATGCGGCCCATGCGGTCCGAGCATGGCAGCGTGCTCGCCCACATCACCGCCAACGAGGGCCCCCGTCACGCCCTCCTCATCGACCCTGCAAAACAAGCCCCCGACGTGGCGGCCCGACGGGCGCTGGCGGCGGTGGAGCGGGGCACCCGCCTGATCTTGGTCGGGGGGTCCACCGACACCCCCGACGACGTGGTCCACGCGACCTGCGTCGAGGTCCAGGAAGCGCTCGAGTTGGCCGCGACGGCCGCCTCGCAGGACCCGATGGGCGACGAAGCACGATGGCAGGTCCCCGTGGTGCTCTTTCCCGGTGGCGCCCACGCGCTGTCGCCTGCCGCGGACGGCATCCTGTTCATGATGCTGATGAACAGCACCGACCGGCGATTCCTCATCGAGGAACAGGCGAGGGGGGCGCCCTTCGTGCGACGGTTTGACCTCGACACGGTCCCTACAGGCTACGTCGTGATGGCCCCGGGAGGCGAGGTCGGACGCGTGGGTCAGGCCGACCTCGTGTCGCCCGACGACGAAGCGCGCGTGGAAGGCTATGCCAACGCCGGCGCCATGTACGGATTCCGCTTGCTCTACCTTGAGGCAGGCTCAGGTGCCGACGAGCCCGTTCGTCCTGGTCTGATCCGAACCGCCTCGGCGGTGCCGGGCCTCGTCGTCATGGTCGGTGGCGGCCTTCGCGACGGCCACGCGGTTCGTGCTGCCGTCGAGGCCGGTGCGGACTGGGTGGTGACGGGGACCCTCATCGAGGATGCAGATGCTGGCCCGGCACTCCATGCCGCCCTTGATGACGTGTTGAGTGGCCTCTCCTGACGTCACTCAACCCGCTGGCCGTAGCGCTGCCTGAGCAGGCGCTCCACAGCCCGCACGATCTTGCGTCGAACGGCCGTGGTGGATTTCCTCTCCCTCGCTGCGATCGCCTCCAGACCAGCGCCTTTTGGCTGGTCAAAATACCCCATGGACCACGCCATCCTGAGCACGCGTTCGTCTTCGATGTGATCCACAGCAGGGATGTCCAACGGCTCCATCGCCGTGTGGGAAAGCGTGCGCACGCCGAGCCGTGCCACGTCGTCCAAGAAGGGTGTGAGCCGGAACGGGGGCACGCCGCAGGTGGCCCGCACC
>JALRLN010000174.1 GCA_023254445.1 Candidatus Poseidoniaceae archaeon
GTGCCGAGCACCGCCGACGGTCGCATCGACCTTGAGGCCTTGGAAGCGGTGCTCGACGACACCATTGCCGCGATGATGATCACCAACCCAAACACGCTCGGCCTGTTTGAGACCGACATCGCAGCGGCAGCGGACCTCGTGCATGGTGTGGGTGGCCAGATGTACTACGACGGAGCGAACTTCAACGCCATCATCGGGCGGACGTCGCCGGGACTGATGGGCTTCGATGCCGTGCACTACAACCTGCACAAGACCTTCAGCCAGCCCCACGGAGGTGGCGGTCCCGGTTCGGGCCCCATTGGCGTCAAGGCGCACCTTGCGCCTTTCCTTCCGGGGCCTGTTGTCGACGTGCGGGCGCCCGAATCGGGCGAACAGCCCGTCGATGAGGGCCGCTGGTACGTGTGGAGGGAGCCGGCACATTCCATCGGCAAGGTCCAGCAATGGCACGGCAACGCCGGGGCTGTCGTGCGCTGTTGGGCCTTCTATCGCCGCTACGGCCGCGACCTCCGCACCATGACGGAGCATGCGGTGCTGAACGCGAACTACCTCCGACACGCCATCCACAGGGAAGCGAAGGAAGCAGGCGTCGACCACCTCTTCGTGGACGGGGCCGTGACGGACGTGGCCAAGCACGAATTCACCCTCTCGATGCAGCCGGCCAAGGAAGCGAACGGCGTCACGGCGATGGACATCGCCAAGGGGCTGCTGGACCGGGGATACATGGCCCCGACCGTCTACTTCCCGCTCGTCGTGCCGGAGTGCCTGATGATCGAACCGACCGAAACCGAGGCGAAGTCCACCCTGGACGCGTTTGCGAAGGATTTCGTCGCGGTGGTTGGAACGGACGCGGACACGCTCCATGCAGCGCCCACCACCACACCGGTCCGCCGCGTGGACGAGGTGTATGCAGCCCGCAACCTCTGCGTTCGTGTTCCCGAGGACGAACTCTGAGGCCTCCGCTCGCGGCAGGCTCAAGCATCCACGGCCGAAAGCAACGCCATGGAGGCATGGGCGCGGGACACGACCGCGCCGGAAGGCGCGACCCTGCTCTTCCCGCTCGCGTGGTCCCCGTTGCTGCTGCTTGCGTCCCTGGCTGGTCCAACGATTGGGCTCCCCGAAACGGTGGAACTGGCGCTGCTCTGGATCGGCCTGCTCCTCATGGCTTTCCCGCTGTGGCGGCTGATGGAACTCCGCCCCCTTGGTCGACGGAACGCGAGGAACTTCCTCGTGCTTGGTGCAGTGCTGGCCTTCGTTCCCCTCCTGACGGAACGGTCCACGCTGTTTCCTCCCGCGCTTCCCGCCCTCGTGCTGTGGCTGGGGGCCGTGTTTGCGGTCCACAGCACGATGAAACTCGAGCGGTGGGTCGGGCCATCGACCAAACCGCTCGCCTTGCGCGCCCTCGGGTGGCATCAAGACCGGGCGCGACCCGACCTCTTCCTGCTGAGGAAGCACGGCGTTGAGGCGGTGCTTCGTGTGGACGCTGCGCGGAGCGTGTTGGACCTCCGTGGGTCCACGCCCACCTCCTCGGCGCCGAACGACCTCGGGCTTCGTGACCTCGAGCAGGAATGACGCTTCGCCGTGAGCGAGGGCGTCAAGACGGTTCAGGTGCCTGTTGCGGACCATGCACCTCGAAGACCCCGTGGCGAAGCACCTGATCCTGCATGGCTTGGTGTCGCGTCGCTCAGCGGTGGTCCGAGCCATCGCGGGGGGAGCCGCACCACGCCACCGTGCCGTTGGCCTCGCCTTGCTGCGCGCCGACCACCGCGCGGCACGGCGGGCCCTGAACCGACCGCTCCGTGGTGCAGGATGGTACGACTGGCGAGACCTCGCGCCGCACGTGGTGGCCATGGCCCAGCAGCGCGCACGCCGCCTTCGGCTTCTCGTCGTGCTTCACCACCATGAGCACGTTGAAAGACTGCCGAAGTGGCCCGAAGGGCATGGAAGTCACCATCCTTCTGGGATCGAAGTCCGACATGCCTGTTGCTGAAAAGTGCACCAAGGTGCTCGACATGTTCGAGGTCACCTACCAACTCCGCGTTGCCTCGGCCCACCGCTCGCCCGCCTTCGTTGAGTCCATCATCAAGGACGCCGAAGCGGACGGCTGCAAGGTGTTCATCGCCATGGCTGGCCTCGCAGCGGCCCTCCCCGGCGCCGTGGCCGCGCTCACGACCAAGCCCGTCATCGGTGTGCCCTGCGGCGGTCGTGTGCCGTTCGATTCGCTGCTCTCCATCGTTCAGTTGCCGCCGGGCGTTCCCGCGGCGACCGTTGGCGTCGACCGCGGCGACAACGCTGGCTACCTCGCGACCCAAATCCTCGCGATTGCCGACCCAGCCCATGCGGCTCGCCTTGCCCAAAACAAGCTCGACCAGGTCGAGAAGGTCATGGCGATGGATCGCGAAGTCAACGGGGGCGCGTGAATGTTTGACGCGGCCGACTTCATCGAGGAGGCCGTGAACGACCTCAAGTCCAGCATCGACGACGTGGCCATCATCGCTTGCTCCGGTGGCGTGGATTCCGCGGTGGCGGCCGTGCTCGCCCACCGTGCGGTGGGGGACCTGCTCCACTGCGTCTACGTGGACACGGGTTTCATGCGCAAGGACGAGACGGCCGAAGTTGAGGCGATGTTCGCCGCGCACGGCATTGACCTGACGACCGTGCATGCCGCAGACCGCTACTTTGCCGCCTTGGACGGCGTGACCGATCCAGAAGCGAAGCGGAAGGTGATCGGTGAGATGTTCATCCGAGTGTTCGAGGACGAACAGGTCAAGGTCGGGGCGCAGTACCTCGTCCAAGGCACCATCGCCCCCGATTGGATCGAGTCCGGCG
>JALRLN010000175.1 GCA_023254445.1 Candidatus Poseidoniaceae archaeon
CGTACGTGGAAGGCTGGTCCTACGACGACCTCAAGCCCTTCGGCCTCGAACGCTTCGATGACGTGCTTGGAGACAGCACCATCGCCGATGCATGGCGCACGCAGGCCAAGGTTGGCGTCATCGAACTGAAGCGACCGCACCCTCACCACCTTGGTGCACGCCGCTGGGTGGACGACCGCAAGGACGTCGATCACATGGTGCGCTTGGCCTCCGCCGTGCAGGACGCCCTCGATGAAGCGGACGTTCCAGCGGCCAACACGGTCCTGTACGCCTTCCACCCGCGGATGGACGAGGTGGTTCGAAAGGCCGGATGGACGCGTCCGTGGTCCCGGCTGACACCGAACCTCCCGCCCTTTGGAGGGCACAACATGCAACGCGCCGTGGCCGCGCCCTCCTTCCTTCGGCATTCCTTCGCCTCGCTGGTGAAGCGGCAGCGGCGGGCAGGTTCGCCGATGATGCCCTGTGCCCTCGACTATGTGGAGGGCATCACCCGGCACCTCCACCTTGGCCGAAGCGTTGGCCTGCACGGTGCTGCAAAGCAACGCCTCACCTCAGCACGAGAGGGCTTTCCGGCCTACGTGTGGCCGGCCCCCTTGGACCTCGAGGCGGATCTTCTCGACGCGGGTCTCACGTGCATCTCGGACAGCGTGGCGACCGTCGCGCCTCGCTACGCCGACGGGCGCGTCCGCTGGACGCGCCCGGCCACTGCGCCGCTTTCCGGCAACGCCCCGACGGCGGTGGACGACGGGGACGCCGTGTCGATGCTCGAGGAACTGCGACGTGATGCCGCGCCATGGCACGAACTGAGCGCGGCGGAACGCCGCACGCACCTTGAGGCCTGGCGGAAGCGCTGGTCCTGGAAGCGCTCGGTGGACGCCATGATGTCGGACGTCGCCGTTGACGGTTCGACCATGCCGTGGGAAGCCGTGCGGATCGTCGGCCACCGTGGGTGCGGCGTCTCTCCTCGGCCGGTCCTCGCGACGAGGGTGTGACGTCAAAGGCGACGGGTCGTCTGGCCTTCGGCGATGTACTTCGGCCGGTAGATCGGCACGCCCTTCCCGGACCGCATCACGGTCCGCTCGTCGACAATTTGCGCACCGATGCCGGCCACCCGCGCCCAACCAAAGAAGGTCGTGTAGTATTCAGGATCGGTCAGTCCAACGTGGTGGAGGAGGGTGCCGCTTGCGATGTCCACGTTGGCGTTTGGGTTCGAAATCTTCGGGTTCTCCGCGAGCACGCGCGGCGCGACCTCGCGCAAGGTGCGCACGATGGCGAAGTTGTGGTCGTCGGGGCAAAGGCGCTCGCCCAGAGCGAACTGGTAGGTCGCTCGCGGGTCTTCGGCACGAAGGACGGCATGCCCGAAGCCATAGACGGGGCGCTTTGCTTCGAGTTCGGCTCGAATGAACTGCTCAACCTGCTCGGCATCGGAGGTACCGACGCGCAGCACGAATTCGAGGCACGACTGGTTCGCACGACCGTGCAGGGGGCCCGACAGGCTGTTCATCGCGCTCGCCATGGAGGCGTAGAGGGTTGCCTTGCCGCTGGCCGTGGCCTTGCCGGTGAAGGTCGAGAGGTTGCCGCCGCCATGGTCAAGGTGGAGCACCAGGTACGCGTTCAGCACCTCACGCATCTTCGTGACGTCCGTGCCCTCGGGTTCCAAGGTGTGAATGAACCGGTCGACCAAGCCCAACGAGAGGTCGTCGGCAGGGATGCCATCGCTTCGGCCTTCGCGGTACCGGTAGATCAACCCGAGCAGGCGCGGGAGACGGGCCACAAGGTTCAGCGCGTTCTCCCTGACGTCCTCTGTGGTGTCCACCATGCCGAGGGCGTGGATGCCAATGCTCAGCCAGTCCATGGGGTGGCCGGTGCGGGGCAGGCTTGCCAGCACGGCATGGACGGAGCCGTCGACGGCACCGCGAGCCGCGAGGTCCGCACGGAAGGTCTCGCCTTGTTCCGGCGTGGGGAGTTCCTTCTCAAACAGCAGATGAATGACGTCCTCCACCGGCAAATGAGCGATGTCCGCAATGGGGTATCCGCAGTAGTGCACACCTTCCGTCGGGGTGACGAACGAGGTCAGGCAGGTCCCCACGGGAATCCCTCGCAGGCCCGTGTTGAGGTGCGCTTTGGTGACGGTCATGAGGGGCTCATCGTCGCTCATGCCTTCACCGCGGATGGTGGCTCCGCCGTCTTCCGTATAAAGTCGGCTCTGCGAGGTTCAACGCTCAACGTACGGCGAAAGCGGAAGCCGAACGCCTTGGCCCGCTTCAAGGTCAGCGTTGACGTGGCGCAGGATGGTGGAGCCGTCGATGAGGAAGGCCTCGCTGGCGTCGATGCCAGGGCACGTCGCCTTCACCTTCGACCACGTCCGGCGGTTGACGAGGTTCTCCGACCACCATGGAAACGCGGCGCATTGCTGCGGACGGTCAGCGTAAACACCGCAGCGCTTGCCGCCGTCAAGGTAGATGCAAACGCCGTCTTCCTCCCTGCTTTTGAGCACCAGCCTGCCGTTCTGTGACGTGGTGCAGTCGCGTGCGACGAAGTCGTCGTCGCTCAACCCATGGCGCTTCGCCAAGCGATGGATGTCGTGCCGACTCAGGAAGACCACCCCTCCGGGTTGGTCGCAGCACGCGCCACAGTCCGGCTGGCAGGAAAAGCGGACCCCTGAGGACCACCACGGGGTGCGCCTCACGCGGCGTCCTCCGGGGGTTTCACCCGACGAAGGCGGGCAAGCCGAGCAGGTCGGGTTGGGACCAGACCTTCCAGGTGCGCATCAATGGCCTGCAGTTCGTCC
>JALRLN010000176.1 GCA_023254445.1 Candidatus Poseidoniaceae archaeon
CACCTCGAAGCCGCGTACCGATGAGGGACAGGGCGGCCACCTGGGAGAGGATCAGAATCGAGACGATGACTTTGAACATGCGAATGTTGTCGTCCACTGAACTTGAATCGGACAACAATGGCAGGGCGATGCCGGCTCCGAATTCGGCCAATTGGCCGGCATCGGCGTTGTCCGCAAGTCCGGAGGCAACACCCGCCACCGACTCTCCGAGCTGCAAGACGATGGCGATTGTGACGTTGAGGGAAGTTACGCTCGAGATGAGCAACCCGATGGCGACCCCCCACATCGTGCTCGCGCTGAGCGCCCTGCGGTTGCGGAGCGAGAGCAGGTTGCCCACCGAACGGGACACCATTTCGGCGGTTTGGGCGGGCTGGCCCGAGGATTGTGACCCTTCGATGTAGATGCGGGTGTAGCGGGAAATGACCGCAGAGTTCGTGTCTGCGTTGAAGTAATCCCACGCCCGGTCGGAGTTGATCCTCGTCGAGAGTCGCTTTTCAAGCCGGTCAATGGACGCGTCGAGTTGACCGAAGTCGATGCCGCGAAGGGCTTTGATCGTCGCAGACGGCTCAGCGGAGCGCGCCTGTGCGGTACCGCCAAGGGCGCGGATGAAATCGGGGTAGGTCTCGTCGCGGCGAAGCACGAGGCGCTCCTCCCGCATCACCAACGAGGACGGGACGAGCATTGGCGTGAGGGGAACGGCAACGATGAGCAGCCCCCACTTGTCCCACGACGAAGCGATGCTTTCCCAAAAAATGGTGACGATGAATCCCGTGACCACGAGGAGGAAGAGCGTCACGACGGCCGCGGCCACCAAGGCACGGGTGAAGTTGGTCCGGAAGGGCGTTTCCAATTCGTCACGGGCGAAGGTGGCATCGTCGGGGATGGTGGCTCGGAAGGCGAAGACACCGCCCATGTTGACGAAGATAAACAGGAATGAGGCGAGCAGCAGGAAGCGCAGCCGGCTGGCGACCTCAATCGGGGTGTCCGAATCGGAGCCGACCTCGAACAGCACGAGGTGAATGCCGGCGATCACAAGGCCGAACAGCCCTGCTGTGATGAGCGAGACGTAGATCTCCTGCATCGTATCGACGCTTTCGAGGCGCGTGTCGTAGAGCGTGCTGTATTGTTCAGCCACCGTCTCCTGTTCGGCCCGCATGAATTCGTCGATGGGCTGACCCGCTTCGATGGAGAAGGCCATTCGGTCGAGGAAATCGGACCAAAGGGGCGACGGTGACTGCTGGGCCACGATGCGGGCCGCTTCGGGAAGCGCGGTGTGCCACTTGTCCACAAGGGTCTCGATCCGCTTGACTTCCGTGGCCAACTCACCGTAATCGCGCATTTGCTTCAGGATGTCAAACATCGACTGCGCGCCAACTTCACCCAAGGACAAAATGCCCATCCGTGTGATGAACATGTGCATCTCTTTCTCAATCCGGTTTGCGGCACGCTGGACCTCAAGGAGGGGGTACGCCGTCATGGCCGCACCCATGAGGAGTGGAAGGATGAGCAGCAGAAACACGCCGGCAACGCCAGAGAAGAGGGCCCCTTCAGCGAAGCCCCCGGTCGAGAAGATCAGCACCAAGGCCGCGATGAGGCCACCAAAGGCCGCGCCACCGACGTACAAGGCGAGGTACCGCGGGAACGGCATCTCGATGCGCCGAAGCGCAATGTGCCAGAGGGGCATTCGCTCCATCGTCCGCCCCTCCTCAGCGGTCGTTCACGCTGACCCAGGTGTTGATCGCCGACCTGAACGCGTCCCATCCCGATTGGTAGTAGATGTCGAGAAGATCGAACACATCGTCGTAGTGCGTCAGGCCCTTGTCGGCCATGTCCTGAATCGCTTGGGTGCGTCGTTGAAGTTCGTCGTAGATGTCGCGCTTGTTGGCGAAACCGGCCATGGCGGCGATTTTGTTTTCGAGGAGGTGGGATTGGAACATCCCACGGAAGTAGTGCTTGTCCTTGACCGGGTCCCATTCGAACATACCGCGCGTCAGAACACCGTCGCTGTGCTTGTTGTAGCCGATCACTTCGTCCACGCCCGTGATGCGGCGGGCAATGCCGCCGCCGGGTGCTTCGACGACCTCTTGGAAGAGCGCGAAGTTCAGGTTGTCGAAGAAGCGAATCGGGACGTTGATCGGATCACCCGTGAACCGCTGAATCATCTTGACGATGGACGACGCGTGGAAGGTGGCGATCACGGGGTGGCCCGTCTGCATGGCCTGGAAGGCCGTCGCCCCTTCCACACCACGGATTTCACCGATGATGATGTACCGGGGGCGGCTACGCAACGCGGCCTTGAGCAGGTCAAACATTTCAACGCGTGAATCTTCGTTCTTCGAGTCGCGTGTGACGAGGCGCTGCCAAATCTTGTGCCGCACCTTCACTTCGGGCGTGTCCTCTGCCGAGTAAATCTTCACGTTGTGGTCGATGAAGGGAAGGATCGCGTTCAGGGTGGTGGTTTTCCCGGACGCGGTCTCGCCGGACACGAGCACCGACATGCCGTATTCGAGGCACACCCAAACGTACGCAGCGACCTGGGCGCTCATGGTGCCCCAGTTGATGAGTTGGGTGATGGAGATGGTCTCCTCAGCGAATTTTCGAATGGTGAAGGAGGGCCCGAGCATGGACACGTCGTCCGAGAAAATGATGTTGATACGGGAGCCGTCAAGCAAGGCACCGTCGATGATTGGTTTGTTGTCGGACACGGGTCGGCCGATGCGCTCCGACATCGCCCGAAGGTACCGGGAGAGGACGTCCCGTTCACGGAATCGG
>JALRLN010000177.1 GCA_023254445.1 Candidatus Poseidoniaceae archaeon
CATTGGTGGACGTATTCGTGGCTGAAGAGGCTGAGCAGGTCCCTGTACCCTGCTTTTTCGCCGGGTTTCAGGCATGACCTCGGCATCATCGAGGTCTGTGACCCCGTGTGTTCAAGGCCCCCTCGCGCGCCATCGGTCAACTGCAGGACGATGACGTAGGGGTCGAAAGTTGGAACCCCGAACAAGGCATGGTGCTCCTTGGCAATCAGGGTCGCATCGCGGACAAAGGCGTCCAGTCGTCCTTCGTCAACAGGCAGCCCGCCGCTGTCCCAGACGGTTAGCAGGTGCGGCCGTCCGTCCACGTCAAAACGACGGACAGGGCCGTCGTTCGCTTCGATGATGCCGTCAAGCAGCGCGTCCCGGTCCTCGGCCACATAGCGATGGGTTCCTTCCGTTGCGTCGACGCTGCGAAGCTGGGAGTGCGGGGTCCATGCTTCGGGAAGGCGGAGGTGCACCTCTGCACCCGCGTCCCAGACGTGCGTGTCGTCAGGAAGGTACCAGGTGAACGGGGGCATGAGGTGAAGGTGCGATGCATCGAGGTGGGTGGAGCGGACGCTCATCTCCATGCCAAGCACTTCGTAGTCCACGCGCACGGAGGAGGCTCCCTCAGGTACGCGAATGCGAAGGCGATGCGGGTCGGGGCGAACGACCTTCAGCGGGACGCCGTCGTTGTCGTACGCAGCGATGCTGTCCACATACTGCACCTGCTCACGAAGCATGTAGGAACCCGGGACCCATCGTGGGAAGGCAAGGTCAACGCGGCCGCTTGAGAACGGTCCATGAACCTCGGGGGTTGCTCGAAGGCGGCGGGAGGTTGCGTCCGTGGCGTCGGCATGAAGGTGGATGCGAGCCATGTTTCAAGGTCGGCGGGCTGCCCTAAGGTCCTTGCTCGGTTCACACGAGCAGGAGGCCCACGAAGACGATGGAGAGGGTCATCAGCAGCGTTGGGAGACGGAGGTTCCCTCCGTGCTGCATCGCCACGGTTGGGAGCGTGCTCAACGTCCGTCGGCCGTGGCGAAGGCGCGTTGGTTCAAGGCGAAGCCGAAGCCGTTCCTCGACGCGGCGACGGAGCCGTGGGTCGGCCGATCGCGCCGTGCCGTCCCCGACGACCAGACGGAGGTGGTGCCGCTCTGCAATCTCTGCAAGGTCGTCGACAACGGCCTCCACGTGCTCAAGGTCATGGAGATCCACGCGCCACCCTGCGGCTTCCTGGCGCACGTGGCTGAGCTGCCGCCACGCTCCACGACCCTCGTCGTGCTTCGCAAGCATCTCCCGCACATCCAAGGCAGGAAGGGCAACCGGGCGAGCAGCCTCTGCCCGGCGAAGCAGAACGTAGAAACAAACGACAAGCAGCGCGAAAGACGCGAACGTGAGCGTGATGTGCCGCTCGAGACGCGCGGGTTCGTCCATCAAGGAGGCGGTGAAGGCTCCCGTTGCGCCATAGCATGCCCCAAGGAGGGCGCCGGACAGCACCTCGCCTCCTTTCGTTGCCATCGCTCTTCCATTCGCGCGTCCGGCATCGTCCTTCCGGCGTGAGGTTCATCGTGCACTGCTTTGAGCAGCAACGGATGGCGCACACGGAGGGCAGAAGCCGCGCCGCGCGCGTCGGGACGATGCTGTGTTGTGTCAGCCTCGGGCTCTTGCTCGCGATGGTCGTCGCTCCACTGACGCTGCCGAGCGGTTCTGTGCCTCCGCTTGGTGCTCGGGCGAACGCCATCGACTACGCGACGATCGACGGTCCGCTGAGTTACGGAAATCAGCCTCACCTTGACCACGAGACCCGGCAGGTGGTCGTCCCCGAGGAGGCCTTTGCATGGAGCAACCTGCCGCTTGCGCATGCCATCGTGTACGCCTTTGGTGACCTGAACTGCCACATGCTGCACGAACGTTCCTGGGAGGTGAACGGCAACCAGATGCCGATGTGCGTGAGGGACATCGGCATCATCGCGGGACTGGCTCTTGCAGGTGCGTTGCTCCGCTCAAGGCTCGTCAACCGATGGACGATCACGGACACGACGCTGTCCGTCCTCCCATCGACGTGGCAGGACGCCATCTACGCCAACCAGCGGCGCAGCCTTGCCTTCTATGGCCTCGGGGCCTTGTGTGTGGTGCCGTTAGGCCTCGATGGATTCGTCCAACTTCTCACGGCCTACGAGTCGACGGCGCTGCTTCGGATGGTGACCGGCTTGCCCTTTGGATTCAGCCTTGGCGTGCTCATGGGCGCGATGCTGAGCGCTCGCCCTGGCGACCTCTCAACCATCGCCTCGGTCGCGTTGCCCGGTGGAGCACGTTTCGCCCTTCAGGAAGCGGAGTGATCACGCCGGAGGTTCCAGCCTCCACCACGCTTCGAGTTGCTCGAGATCCTCTGGAGCCGGGCAGCCGACGTGGCCGCTTGAGAGGAGGCTGAGGCGCTTCAACACAGCCTCCATGCCAACGTCGTCTTCCTCGATGAGGTGGTGAAGGGCTTCGGACCATGCCGACCGTGGGTGCGCTTCGCGCCATCCTTCGAGGCGTTCACGAACGGGCCACATCGCCATCGCGAGCCGTCCCTGCGCAAGGTGGTCCTCGCTCAGGCGGAACATCTGCCCCTCGGTGAATTTGACCTCGTTCTGCTGTCGGAAAATCCAGCCTTCGTCGATCATCCATCGGACCATCCTGTTCACGTGGCGCTTGGACAAGAACCGAACCGGTCCGAGGGAATGGAACAACCTCCGGACGTCGCACGGACCGCCCATCAGCGACAGCGTGCCGAGCACGCACCACGAGGAACGG
>JALRLN010000178.1 GCA_023254445.1 Candidatus Poseidoniaceae archaeon
CTTGCTGTGGGTTCTCCGTTACGTCGGTGGTCCCAAGCATTGGCTCAGGCGCCACGCAACCAGCGAGGCTTGACAGCAGCAACATCCCGAGCAACAGGGCAACGGGGCGGGTGCTAACGACCACGCTCATGCCTCCTCGCCGAGGTGGGCTTGGGCCGCGAGGGTTTTGCCCGCCTCCACGCGAAGGAAGGTGCGGTAGAAGGCGGGGAGGATGACCACGCTCGCCAGCATGGCGAGGGTGATGGCCACCACGAAGGCCTGTCCAAAGAGGCGCAGCGGCAGCAGGCTGGAGAGGTTCAGCACGCTGAACCCACCCGCCGTGGTGAGGGCTGCACCGAACATGGCTCGACCGGTCGTGGCGATGGACCGCTCGACCCACTCTTCTTCGGTGGCGGTTGGGTCGTGCTCGGCTTCTTCCTCCATGCGGATGGAAATGTGCACGGCATAATCGACGCCGAGGCCGAGGGACAGCGCACCGATGGTCACGGTCTGCGGGTTGATGTCGTATCCCGTGAAGCCCATCAGGCCGTACACCCAGACGACGACCATCATGAGGGGGATCCATGAGACAACACCTCGCTTCAGGCCCTGTTCGAGGCTGGATTGCCGTGTGGTGTGGATGCCGACGAGCATGATCAGAATGACACCCGCCACGATGCTGGTGGACAGGATGGAAGCCGTGGCGACGTCGGCCGTGGTCTGCGCGTTGACGAGGCTGCGTCCGGCCAAGGCCAGCGTCTGGTCGCCGTCGAGGTCCGCTTCGGCTTCCAGCAAGGCCGCTTCCGTGTCCTCGGCGAAGGCGACCACTTCGTCCCACGCTGCCGTTTCCACCTGGAACGAGATGACCGTTTGCAGGCCGTCCGAGGCGAGGCTCGCTGAGGTCACCTCACGGCCGGTGGCGTTGTCGAGGGCCCACGTCCGAAGCGCGTCGTAGGCCCCTGCCCCCCCGCCGTTGAGGTTCGACAGCAGGGCGTCGAGGGTCGGGTCAAGCGTGCGTTGCGACTCCAGCGTGGACCACAGGCCCGAGATCGATGAGGTGCCGTCCGCGGCTTCCACGACGGACAGCGCGGCATCCCACGCGGCACGGCCGTCCTCACTGAAGATGGTCCCGTCCACCACCACGTAACTCGGCGCTGGGCTTTGCGCAAAGGCATCGGCCAAGAGCAGGAAGTCCGCGACGACCGGGACCTCGGCGTCGAGTTGGTCCCGCTCGTCGAAGGCGACCTCAAGTTGAGCAAAGCCCGCCACCATGGGGAGCAACAAGAGCACGGCGATCACGGCGACCTTCTTCGGGTCCGCAGAGAGGCGCGCGAGGGCCTTCGACAGGTTTCCGGGCTCCGTCTTCATCGCCCGTTCGAGGGGAATGCGCTTCGGCGGGAGGGTCAGCATAAGGGCCGGCAGGGCCGTGATGCTCAGCAGGTAAGTGAACACCAAACCGATGGCGATCACGGTGCCGAAGACCTGCAGGAACACCAGCGAGGAGAAGCGGAAGGACAGGAAGCCCACCACGTCGGTCAGGATGGCAATGGCCAACGCGATGGAGGTCATCACCGCACCGTGCTGGATCGCCTTCCGGCGCAGTTCAAGGTCAAGGTCGCGCACCGTGGCGGCCCCGTCGGGGGCGTTCAGTTGGAACTCCTCCCGAACCCGAGACACCACGTGCAGACCGTAGTCCACCCCGATGGCGAGCAGCAGGACGGGAATGGAGTTCATGGCCGCGTTGAAGGTCATCTCCACGCCGATGAACTGCAGCCATCCGGAGAGGCCGTAGGTCGCTGAGATGGCGAACAAGGTGAGCACGAGCACGTAGGAGGTGTCGCGCAGGCTGCGGAAGTTGAACCACAAAATGACGCCGAGCAGGAGGAAGGCCGCTGAGGTCAGGATGCCGATTTCCGCCCCGATGCTCGCGTTGGCTTCTTCCGAAAACTGCGCGAAGGAGAAGGTGCGAACCACCTCCCCATCGGTGGTGATCAGGTCGGCCTCGAGGGCGTCCATGATGCCCTTCAGGCGCTCGTTTGCCTCGTCCGAGGTCTCGAGGCCCCAGGCGGCGGGCTCGCCGTCGACGACGAGGGTGATGAGCACCGGGCCGTCGCTGGCCCATGGGTCGGCCTCGTCCTCTGCGGGGAGGGTTGTTAGGATGAGCGTGCGGAAGTCCACGGACTGCAGCCCCAGCACCGGGCCGAGCGCGCCGCTGAGCATCCCAACGGCCGGGCCGACCTCGGCGCTGCGGTTCGGATGAAGCGCGGGCAGCGCCGCTGCGCGCCCCATCATCGCCTCCACCTGGGCGGTGAGGTTCTCCCCGCTGTCCATCCTGTCGAGCCAGACAGCGGGGTCGCCCGGCGTCCAATTGAGCAGGCGCTCAGCCGTGACGGGTTCCACCGCTGGCACGCCGGCAGCTGCGCCCATCAGGGCGCCGAGGTGCATCGAGAGGTTCGACTCGTCGCTCGCCTCGACGGCGGCCAAGGCCTGCGAAACGCCGTCCATCCACAAGGCAGCGGTCAGCGGGTCCTGCAGCGCCATCCACTGCATCGCGTGTCCTGCTGGGCCGCTGTTCGCCTGCGTGCCGAACAGCGGAACGTGGTGTTCGGCCAATTCGGGCTGCGCCAGCAGGGCGGCTTCGTGCTGCGCCAAGCGCTGCCAGGTGGCTTGGTCCTGGAGGCCGCCTGCGTCGATGTCCTCGATGAGGCGGAGGAAATCGACCGTCGCCCGGTATTCGTCCTCGAT
>JALRLN010000179.1 GCA_023254445.1 Candidatus Poseidoniaceae archaeon
GGGTCCATCCTCGTTCAAGACGGCGTTATTGAGGCGGTCTGGAACGGACCCGCACCAGCAGACCTCATCCTCGAAGGCGTGCCGGTGCACAGCACCGGGGCGACCATTTACCCTGGGCTCATCGACCTGCACAACCACCTGCACTACAACACGGCACCGCTGTGGCCTGTCGAGCCGCACATCACGCCAAACCAGTGGGGTGGCTACGACAACCGGTACCAGTGGAAGGACCATCCGGACTACAGCGGCATGGTCACCAAACCGAAGATGCTCCTGCATGGCGGTCCTTACTTTGACCTCGAGCAGGCGGCGATGAAGTACGTCGAGGCGAAGGCCATCGTGGGCGGCACAACCGCCACCCAGGGCGCTCCCTCAACGCCCGACGAGGCGTGGAGCGACCTGCTGACCCGCAACGTGGAACTGTGGAACTTTGGGAGGGACGAGATCCACACGAAGGTCACCGAACTCACCTCCGATTACGTGGGGAACCACATCAAAACGGGCAATGCAAGCGGGGAACTCGATGCGTGGTTCCTCCACCTCGCGGAGGGCGTGGACGAACGAAGCCGGGCCGAATTCGACGTCCTCGAGGCCAACGGCCTGCTCGTGGGCGAACTGGTGGTCATCCACGGGACGGCGCTCACCGCCACGGAGTTCGAAGCCATGGCGGACGTCGGAGCAAGCCTCGTCTGGTCACCGCTCTCCAACCTGCTCCTCTACGGCAGCACAACGGACGTGGCCGCGGCCAAGGCCGCCGGCGTGCGCATCGCGCTGGCCCCGGATTGGTCACCGTCGGGGAGCAAGTCGCCCCTGCACGAACTGAAGGTGGCAGACCTCTGGGACGACGAGGTGCTTGGGGACATCTTCAGCGACGAGGACCTCGTTCGCATGGTCACCTCAACGGCGGCCGCAGCCACAGGGTGGTCGGCCGACGTCGGCACGCTCGCCGTTGGCTCCGCAGCGGACCTTGTCGTCGTGGACACCATCGACGCGGACCCGTACCGCAACCTGATCCGCGCCGTCGACCCGGACGTTCGGCTCTCGGTCGTCGCAGGGATGCCGCTCTACGGTGACGCGGACCTGATGGAAGCCATGCGTGGCACCGACCACGAAGACGCTGGGCGATTTGGCAAGCGGATCGACGTTACCGCATCGGCCGTCGACGACGGCTTCCGAAGTTGGGCCTCCATCGTGGACGACCTGTCGGAAGCCGCGGCCTTTGACCCGGCCGTGATGGAGGCAACCTTCGGCGACGTGGACGGGTACGATGGCCTCGTCGATGGGGTCGGGCACGGCGGGCTCGACCCATGGTGGACCTACGGTGACGAACGCTACTTCGAGACGCTGAACGCGTCCGTGTCGGGCAACGCCCGCGTGGACTTGAGCCTCCTCCACGAGCGGTATTACGATCGAAGCGAATCGTTGCCCGTGGTCGACCTTGGCAACACCAGCACGTGGTCCGTGCCCGTGGACAACCAACAAGAAGGCAACAATTCCAAGACGGGCGGCAGCAGCAACACGAGCACGACGACCTCCGAAGGCAACACCAGCCAAGAGGTCGTTGACCCGTGCCTTGACGGCCTCGGCCTCGGGTGCGATGCACCGGAAGGCACGTCTGGGTCTGGGAGCGAAGCCACGACGAGCGGCGCCTCGACGGCCTGGCTCATCTCAGGAACGGTGCTGGTCCTGGCCTTGGCGGGCGTCGCCCTGCGTCGACGTTCGACGGACGGATGGGCCAAGGAGGTGGCAGAGATTGAACCGGAAGCGGACGCAGCAGAAGCCGTCGCCGAACCTCCTCAACCCGAGCGCACCATCCCTGCACCGCCACCGCCGGGTGGACCTCCTGCCTGACCTCGAGTGGACCGCGGATGGCTGACGGTCTCAGCGAAGGGACCACACCGGCCCGTCGGCGGTGTCGGTGACCTCGACGTCCATCTCGGTCAGCCGGTCTCGGATGGCGTCGGCCGCCCCCCAGTCCTTCGCAGCACGCGCTTCCGCACGCTTGGCGAGGAGGTCTTCCACCTCGTCCGCGATCGCTTCTCGGCGCGGGTCCTCTTTCGGCTCGGCCAACAAGACATCCCGCGACGGGAGGATGCCGAGGATCGCTCCTGCGAGTTCTTCCAGCCACTCGACGGCGTGGTGCGCCACGGCGTCGAGGTCGGCCTCGTCGAGGCCGGCGTCCAGCAGGCGCTGGATTTCTCGAACGCCACCGAGGACCTTGGCCACCGCTTCTCGGCTGTTGAAATCGTCGTCCATCGCGAGGGCAAAGCCCTCGGCCATGCGCTCCAGCAGCCCAAGGCTGCGGGCAAGGGCGTCGCTGCTCCCCACGTCACCGTGCGGGAGGGGGACGGGGTGCTCGGTGGTGCGCGCCCGGAGGGCGCGGGCGTAGACCTCAACGATGCGACCGTGGTTTCGTTCCGCATCGTGGAGCAGGGTCTCGTTCATGTCGATGGGCGAGCGGTAGTGCGCGTTGATGAGCGCCATGCGGAGGACGAGCGGGTCGACCCGCTCGAGGATCTCCCGGATGGTCCAGAAATTGCCGAGCGACTTGCTCATTTTCTCGCCGTCCACGTTCACAAAGCCGTTGTGCAGCCAGTGGTGCACCAGCGGTGAACATCCGGTGTGGCATTCCCCCTGGAAGACCTCCGCCTCGTGGTGGGGGAAGCGGAGGTCGTGGCCACCGCCGTGGATGTCGAAGGCGCCGTCGAA